>JAXDMH010000021.1:0-7097 GCA_034666225.1 Myxococcales bacterium | reverse complement strand
GCATCAGGAACGTCGTCAGCAGCACCAGCCACAGCGAGATCCCGTCGACGCCCAGGTGGAATCGAATCCCCAGCTGGGCGATCCACAGCTTGTTGACCTCCAGCTGGAACCCGGGCACCGCCGCATCAAAGTCGGGAAGGATCAGCAGCGACACCACGAAGGTGGCCAGCGCGGTGGCCAGGCCCAGGCCGCGGTGAACGGCCTCCTCCTCGCGCGGCACCAGCATCACCAGCGCGGCGCCCAGAAGCGGAAGCAGGGTTATCCAGGCCAGGATCATCAACGAACCTCGACGGTGCGGGTCAGGTGGCTCTCGGTGCCCCAGCGCGGGTCGACGACGCTGACCTTGATCTCGTATTTGCCGGGCTTTTCGTAGGCGAAATGACCTTCGGGGTTGATGCCCTTGGTGTCGGTCTTGCCATCGCCGTTGAAATCAAACGTGTACTCCAGCGGCCGCGCCGACGGGCGTCCCCCGCGTCGCGCGTCGACGTCGACCGACAGGCCGCTGACGCGCACCTTCAGCTCGCCCGGTGTGGTCGGGCGGGTCGCGAAGATGACGGTGACCGCCACGCCGATGGCGAAGACCGCCATGTATCGCTGGCCGTCGCCGGTCTGGAACATGCGCGACAGGCGCCCGACCAGATCGACCGCCGCGCCAAGGCCTTCGACCAGGATCTTGTCGATGATGATCCGGTCGACGACGAAGAACAGCGCCTTCGAAAGGCGCTTGATCGGGCGGATGAACAGGAAGTCATACAGCTCGTCGACGCGGAACTTGTCGCGCACCAGCTGCACGAACCCCGGGAACGCCTGGGCGAACTTGATGGCCGGCTGGCGGTAACCACCGCCGTAGAACGCGTACGCCAGGACGATACCGACCGCGGCCAGCACCGTCGACGCCAGCATGAAGATGATCTCGGTAGTGTGGGGCACGTCCAGCTCGGCGCCCAGCACCGGCTCCAGCGTGTGGCCCAGGAAATTCCATTCCGGATGGCCGAACAGTCCGGTCGGCGCGCCGATCAAACCGCCCAGCCCGGCGCCGATGGCCAGGATCACCAGCGGGCCCACCATCACGCCGGGCGATTCGTGAATGTGGTGCTGGATGTCGTGGCTGGCGCGCGTGGTCTTGCCGCTGAAGACCAGGAAATAAAGGCGCGACATGTAGAACGCCGTCCCCAGCGCCGCCAGCATCAGCATCGCCCCCACCAGCTTGCCCACCCAGGCCAGATCGGCGCCGAAGATCTCCGTCGAGAAGGCGCCGGCGATGATGGCGTCCTTGGAGAAGAAACCCGAGAAGATCGGCAGGCCGCAGATGGCCAGCCAGCAGACGAAGAACACGCCGTGCGTCCAGGGGATCTTCTTGCGCAGCCCCCCCATGATGGTGATGTCGCCCGAGCCGCTCATGGCGTGCATGACCGACCCGGCGCACAGGAACAGACCGGCTTTGAAGAAGGCGTGCGTGTACAGGTGGAAGACACCTGCCTCGAAGTTGCCGGTGCCGACGCCCGCGAACATGAAGCCCAGCTGGCTGACCGTCGAATAGGCCAGCACCTTCTTGAAGTCGTTCTGGGCGAACCCGATGATGGCCGCGAACAGGGCGGTCAGCGCGCCGACGATGGCCACGATGGCCAGCGCCGCCGGCGCCAGCACGAACAGCGCGTGCAGGCGGGCCACCATGTACACGCCGGCGGTGACCATGGTGGCGGCGTGGATCAGCGCCGAGACCGGCGTCGGGCCGGCCATGGCGTCGGGCAGCCAAACATAAAGGGGAATCTGCGCCGACTTGCCGACCGCGCCGATGAACAGGAACAGGCAGACCCAGAAGGCGGCCGTCATGCCCCACAGCGGTTGCGTCAGCGCGGAGCCTTGCACCGCTCCCGCCGAGGCGTCCGACATGTTCAGCGTCCCCGTGTACTGGAACAACAGGAACATCCCCAGCAGAAAGCCGAAGTCACCGATGCGGTTGGTGATGAACGCCTTCTTGCCGGCGTCCGCGTTGGCGTTGTCCGTGTACCAGAACCCGATCAGCAGATAGCTGCAAAGGCCGACGCCCTCCCAGCCCACGAACATCACCGGCAGGCTGTCGCCTAAAACCAGCACCAGCATGGCGCCGCAAAACAGATTCAGGTAGCCGAAGAAGCGCGCGTAGTCGGGCTCGTCGGCCATGTAGCCCGACGCATAGACGTGAATGAGAAAGCCGATGAACGTGATGATCAGGCACAGCAGGCCCGACAGCGCGTCCAGGCGAAACGCCAGGTCGACCTTGAGGTCACCGGCCGAGAACCAGGTCCACACCACGTCGCGCAGGCCGCCCATCTCCGCGGCCTCGGGCAGCTTGCTGAAGAAGGCGTCAAAGGCGACCAGGCAGGCGCCGGCGATGGCGGCCGCCGCCACCAGCACCACGGTCTCGCGTTTCCAGCGCCGCCCGAACAGCAGCAGCAGCGCGGCGCCGATGAACGGCAGCAGAGGAATCAGACGAAGATTAAAGGCCATGACGACGGTGCCTCTTTGCCTTAGCGCTTCATCAGAGAAGCTTCGTCCAGGTTGACGGTCTGGCGGCTGCGGAACAGGCCGACCAGGATGGCCAGGCCGACCGCCGCCTCGGCCGCCGCCAGGGCGATGATGATGAACGCGAACACGTGACCTTTTTGATCGCCCAGCGCCCGCGAATAGGCCAGCAGCGCCAGGTTGCCGGCGTTCAGCTGCAGCTCGATGCCCATCAGCACGATGATGGCGTTGCGGCGCAACAGCACGCCGCTGCTGCCGATCAGGAACAGGACGAAGGACAGGGTCAGGTAGTAATGCGTCGGCATGTCAGTGGTGCCCTCCTCCCCCGCTTGACGAAGCATCCTCGGGCGCCGGGTACGGAGCGTGGGCCATCTCCTCGATGGCCTTGCGGCGCTCGGCGGCGATCTCGGCGGCCACCTCTTTCTGGTGCGAGCGCGAGATGACCACGCCGCCCACGATGGCCACCAGCAACAGCAGCGACACCGCCTCGAACGGATACAGAAAATCGCGGAACAGGATGTCGCCGATCGACGCCACCGTTCCAAACGTGTCCGAGACCTTGCCCGGTACATCCGCGCCCGGCGATGTGGCCACCACCCGCACGAAGACGCGGGTCAGGTACAGCCCGGCGCCGATGCCCATCACGCGCAGGATGAGGCCCCGCGGCGTGACCGGCGTGATCTCCTCGCGGTTCAGGATCATCACCACGAAGATGAACAGCACCATGATGGCGCCGGCGTAAACCAGGATCTGGATGATGGCCAGGAAGTGCGCCGACAGCGACGCATAGGTGGCCGCCAGCGCGAAGAACGTCCCCACCAGCGACATCACCGCCGTCACCGGATTGCGGCGGGTCATGGTGAACAGCGCGCCGCCCACTACCCAGCCGGCCAGCACCCAGAACAGGATCTGCTCGCCCAGACCCGGCGGCGAACCGATGGCGGCGCCCATTCCGGTTACGCCGCCTTCCTGAGCTTCAGCTCGAAATCGGCGCGAAACTTGGTCAGGAACCCCAGCATGGGCCAGGCCGCTGCCTCGCCCAGCGGACAGATGGTGTTGCCGGCGATGCCGTGAGCGATGTTCGCCATCAGCTCGACGTCGCCCTCCTTGCCTTCGCCTTCGGCCAGCCGCGTGCACACGCGCGCCAGCCAGCCGGTGCCTTCGCGGCAGGGCGTGCACTGGCCGCAGGATTCGTGGGCGTAAAACCGCATGATGCGCGCGCACAGCGCCACGACATCGGTGCTGTCGTCGAACACCACCACGCCGCCCGAGCCGGCCATGGTCTTGAGGCGGCGCCCGCCGCCCATGTCGAAGGGCACGCCCGGTTTCACCTCGACGTCCTTGATGCGCGGGTCGGTCATCAGCGCGTCGAACTCGACGGGGACGTCGATCTCGCTGGCGTCCAGCGGCGGCATCGAGCTGCCCCCGGGGATGAGTCCCTTCAGCGCGCGCCCGTTGGGGATGCCACCGCAGACGTCGTAAATGATGTCGCGAAACGGGATGGCCATGGGCAGTTCAAAGACGCCCGGCCGCTGGACGTGGCCCGAAACGCAGACGATGCGCGTCCCGCCCGACTTGGGGGTCCCCAGCTTGGCGAACCATTCGCCGCCTTTGAGGACGATGTCGGGGACGTTCATGAGCGTCTCGACGTTGTTGACGATGGTGGCCTGCTGGAACAGCCCTTTGACCGCCGGGAACGGCGGCTTTAGCCGTGGCCAGCCGCGCTTGCCCTCCAGCGAATTCAGCAGCGCCGTCTCCTCGCCGCAGATGTACGCGCCGGCGCCCCGGTGCAGGGTGATGTTCAGCTTGAACGGCGTTCCGCCCGTCCCCACCGCGTGCTCCTTGCCCAGGAACCCGCCGGCATAGGCCTCGTCGATGGCGGCTTGAACAATGCGCGCCTCGCGCATCATCTCGCCACGTATATAGATGTACGCGTGCTTGCAGCCGAGGGCGTATGAGGCGATGGCCATCCCCTCGATCAGAAGATGGGGATCGTACGCCAGCAGCTCGCGGTCCTTGCATGTGCCGGGCTCGGACTCGTCGGCGTTCACCACCAGGTAGACGGTGCGCGCTTCCTTGGGGATGAACGACCACTTGAGCCCGGTGGGAAAACCGGCGCCGCCGCGCCCGCGCAGGTTCGACTTCTTGACCTCGTCGACCAGGGCCGCCGCCGGCATGGTCAGCGCCTTGCGAAAGCCCTGCCAGCCGCCGCGATCGGTGTAAACGGACAGCTTGTGGCTGCCGTCCACGCCGAAGTTCTTGGTGACGATCTTGACGTCCTTGGCGTCCTGCCAGCTCATGCGTGCACCCTCATGACTTTCCGGGTCCCACGCCCATCAACGTGCGGCGGTTCAGGTCGACAGGCGATTCCATCTTCTGTCGCTCCTGCCAGCGGCGGCGCAGATCGTCCAGGATGGCGTCGACCTTCTTCTCGTTGAGGTCCAGAAAGTAATCGTTTCCGCAGATCATCATCGGCGCGTTCGCGCAGGCAGCCAGGCATTCTTCCTCGACCACGGTGAAGGCGCCGTCGGGCGTCGTCTCGCCCGCCTTGATGTCCAGCTTCTTCTCGATGTAACGAAGGATGTCGTATCCGCCGCGCAGCATGCACGACACGTTGGTGCACACCATCAGCTCGTTCTTGCCGTGTTTTTCACGGTGAAACATCGTGTAGAAGGTGATGACGCCGAACACGTGGGCAGGCGGCAACTCCAGCGTGGCGGCCACCAGCTCCAGAGCTTCGTCCGGCAGATAGCCGAATTCATCCTGGGCCACGTGCAAAACCGGCAACAACGCCGCCTGTTTGTTCGGGTACTGCGTCAGCAACCGATCGATGAGCTGCTTTGACTGCGCTGAGAATTCGAGCGGCATGAGGTGTTAAGCCGCGGGAAAGCTAGGAGAAACGAGAGAAGCTGTCAACACCTTGCCGCTCGGTGCACACGGGCGGTGCTGCAAGCGCTGAAAACCAGCTAGCGGAATTCGATCGTGGTGAGGCGGCCTAGCTTGGTGCCACCGAAAAATTTCAGGGTGACGTCGTGCGATCCGGAGATACCGGCAGTGACCAGGGAAGTGGTCTGCGGTCTGGGGTCGTGTGCGGCGGGTTTGATGGTCAATGTGCCCGCTGCCTTGGCACCGTCGATCCAGATGTCGATGCGGCCGGCGCGGGTGTCGGCCAGCGTGGCGGCGAACTGGTGCATGCTGCCGGCGGCGCCGAAGTCGACGGACTTGAAGGTGGCGCTGTCCCCGTCATCGAGATCGGTCAGGGCGTCGTCGGTGACGGTCAGGCCGGTGACGACGTCGGCGTTGTTGGCTTCGATCTGGTTGCGCAGATACGTGGTGATAGGGAAGGCCCAGACCTTGCCGTGGGGATCCTTGCAGGAGACGGCCGCGCAGCGTTCGGTGCCGTCAGACAGCTTCTTGCAGCTCATGGTGCAGGCGTCCTGGCAGTCGCCGGCGTCGACGAACTGGGCAAACCCGCTGCAGCTGGGCGGCTCCAGCGCGCAAAGGCGTTTCACCTGCGGCCCCTTCTTCACGCCGCGCCCGTGGCAGGAAAACGCTTCGGCCGAGAACACGTTGCCGAAGAAGGCGCCTTCCTGATGGGGAAAGCCAAGGTCGCTCTCGCTGGGAAGCAGGCTCTTGGTCATGGTGGCGGCGCTGCTCAGCAAGCTGAGCGCGACGTGCTTGCCGGTGCGATTGGTGAGCGCGATCAGGCAGGAGGAGACCTTCTCCTGGCAGTTGCGATCGCAGGTGCCGCCATACCATTCGGGGGCCACTCCCAGCGACCCCCGAAATTTCTGTCCGCCCGAACCGGGAGCGGTCAGCTCTTGATCCTCGCGGAGGGCGCAGCGGGCGGTGTACTTCCACAGCATCGCTTGCAGGTCCGTCATCCCTTTGCCGCCCTCCACCTCGTGCGAGCTGGGCAGGCCATTCTGCACAAACGCCAAACGGCCACCTTCGATGGTGTCTCCTCCCGACGACCGAGCCCCCTGGCAACCAGCGGTGACAAGGATCAGCGAGAGAAGAAACAGTCGAGGCGGCCAGTTTAAAAACGACATCGGCGCCGCGCGATTATGCATCGCCGGCGCCGATTGAAGGAGAAGACGTTTCGACTAGCGGGTGGCGATGGACGAAGCCAGCGACTTGCTGGGGTCGATGCCGGCCGAGATCCAGAGGCTGGCGGGAGCCTCCGACAGGCCGTTGAAGGACGACAGGCCGTTGAACGACGACAGGCCGTTGAACGACGCCAGGCCGTTGCTCGTCGCCAGGCCGTTGCTCGTCGCCAGACCGTTGCTCGTCGCCAGGCCGTTGCTCGTCGCCAGGCCGTTGCTCGTCGCCAGGCCGTTGGCGGTCGCCAGGCCGTTGGCGGTCGCCAGGCCGTTGGCGGTCGCCAAGCCGTTGGCGGTCAAGGCGGCCTGCGCGCCACCGACCATTGCGAAGGTAGCGGCGGCAATCGCGAGGGCGCTCAGCGTGACCGTCCAGCTCTTCTTCGCCTGAATCTTGTTCGTTTTCATTTCGTTTCTCCCCTGGAAATCTCGGACCTTTTTTTTGTCCTCACTGCGAGGACGATTCCCACTTCAGCAAGCACTGTGCCGACG
>JAXDMH010000020.1:0-3173 GCA_034666225.1 Myxococcales bacterium | reverse complement strand
AGGCGCGACGGGCATGAGGGGCTGATTGTCTGGCGGGGTCATGACCGCCGGGGATTCAGTGATCGGCCCCGGGATGGGCGTGACCTGCGCGGGCGGTACGTCCGTCGGCGTTGGGGGCGGTATCGTGTCCAGGGGACTGACTGGTACAACCGGGGCTGGCTCGTCTGCACGCGCCGTCATCCCCAGCCCAAGACTCAGACCAATCAGACCCAGGCTGCTCACCATTCTCAATGACGTTCTTTTCATGACGTTCTCCTCCTCCTCCTGCCCCCAACCCCAAAAAGTGTCGGGGAATTCAACGTTCTGGTTTCGTCCTTCCCGGACGTCGCATACAATTGACGATTCACGTGGCCCGCAGTTTGAGCCTCCCTCTCCTCCTTTCCTTCGCCCTGGCCTCGGCCGTTGGCTGCGCACAGCCTTCGCCGAGCGGCGATTCCCTTCATTTCGATCCTTGTGAGCCGCTGGTCCTGACGGCCACAGCCAGCGCGACGCAAGCCGAGACCGCCGGTATCTCGGCCGGCATTGCGCTGTGGAATCGCGCCGCTCATTCACGCCTCTCGATGATCGTCGACGGCGCCGAATCGCTGGCGGCGCCGATCGCCACGGTCCCCATCAATTTCCAGACCGCGGCCGCGCCTTCCCACGGTTTTTATGACGCCGAACGTGGGCAGGTCTTCATCAACACCGATCTCACCGCCGGCCAGCGCGCCATCACCATCGCTCACGAAGTGGGCCACTCCTTCGGCCTGGTCCATGTCGCAGCCAGCGACCGCATCTCCGTGATGAATGCCGGGAACCTGGATACACCCCCCACCAGCGATGACGTCGAAGCCCTCGCTGCGTTGTGGGGACGCTGCCCGGTCACTCAGTAGAACATTCCGTCCCATGTTGTCCGCTGTATGCAGCATGGTCCGTGCCGGTTGCAGAACGGCCGACAGCGGCATTGGCGGCAGGCCCGTCGCCGGCCAGCGTCACGTTTTCGTGTAGGTGGTTACGCCAGCGAAACTCAGGGTCCGCGGCTATTGAACGGCAGCCGGCAGCTTGGCGGCTACGCTTTGAACCGAAGGCTCGCCCACCAGACGCAACAGCAGACGGACCTCGCGCGGGCTGCGCATGCGCCGCTCCCGACGGCTTTCACCGGGCCCGACGTGGATGCAGACGGCATCGGGCGGTAACGCCGCGAATAGATCCTCGTCGGTCGTATCGTCACCCAGGGCCACCAGCAATGCCCCCTGGTTGCGGGCCATCACCCCCGGCACGATGAGGCCTTTGTTGACGCCCTGGGCGCGCAGCTCGATCACCTTGCGCCCCGACAGGATCTGCACCGGCGTGTTGCTGAGCAGCTCCGTCAGGTGCAGTCGCATCTCGTTGGCCTGCTGCGGCCCGAACTCCGCATCGGCCATACGATAGTGCCAGGCCAGGCCGGTCGGTTTTTCTTCGACCAGCGTTCCCGGCGTTCGCTCGGCGTACTCACGCAGAATCCCCAGCACCTTCTCCTTCCACGGAGCGGCCGGGCCTTCCTGGATGACCCGCCCGGGTTCGCCTGGGGCCCGCGACCAGAACCCGTGCTCGGCGTGCAGGTAAATGGGCAAGCCGCCCAGCCAGCGCTCCAGCGTGTCGCGCGGGCGGCCGCTGACCACGTGGACCTCGGTTCCGGGCCGCGCCGCCAGCCTGGACAGCAAGGACAGCGCCTCGGCGTCGGGACGGGCCAACGCCGGCGTGTCGGCGATGGGCACCAGCGTCCCGTCGTAATCGATCAGCACCACCAGATGCTCGGCCGCTCGCATGCGCGCCGCCAGCTCGCGAATGGCCGAGGCCCCCATGGCGGCCATCGGTGGGGTTTCTGTTTCGTGTTCCAGCGCGGTCAGGAACGTCTCGGCCCAGCGGTGAACGTTGAATCCGAAGACCCGCCGTCGCAGCGCCTGCATGCGCGTGGTCTGCTCTTCGGCGCCGATGCTCATGGCCCGGTAAAAACTCTCGGCCATGCCCGCCACATCGAACGGGTTGACGTGAATGGCCTCGGCCAGTTCGTGGGCCGCGCCGGCGAACTCACTGAGGACCAGCACGCCGCTCTCGTCGTTGCGGCAGGCCACGAACTCCTTGGCCACCAGGTTCATACCGTCGCGGACCGGGGTCACCAGCATGACGTCGGCGGCTCGATAAAGAGCCACCACCTCGTCTTCGGGCAAGCCACGAAAGATGTAATGCACCGGCACCCAGTTGGGCGTGGCGAAGGCGCCGTGGATGCGGCCGATCAGCGTGTCGACCTGCTGGCGAAATGCCTCGTACGCCTCGACGTTGGTGCGCGAGGGGACCGCCACCTGAATCAGACGGACCTTCTCGCGCAGTTCCGGGTGGTCACGCAAAAGGTGTTCAAAGGCCATCAGGCGGCGCGGAATTCCCTTGGTGTAATCCAGCCGATCGATCCCCACCAGGAGCTGCGTGTGGCCGCCGTTGCGCAGGCCTTGCACCTGTCTGGTCACCTCCGGCGAATCGGCGACCTTCGAGAAATGATCGGCGTCCACGCCCATCGGAAAGACACCCAGCCTCACCATGCGCCCTTCCCAGCGCAGACAATCGACGTCGGTGGCCACGCCCAGGATGCGCAACGCCGACGAGGCGAAGTGGCGCATGTACTCGGCGGTGTGAAACCCGATCAGGTCGGCGCCCATCAACCCCTGCAGCAGGCGATCGCGAAACGGCAGCGTGCGAAACACGTCCGACGCCGGGAATGGGACGTGCAGAAAGAAACCGATGCGCGCCCCCGGGATCTGCTCGCGCACCAGCTGGGGGACCAGCATCAACTGATAGTCGTGGATCCAGATGGTGTCGTTGGGCTGATACTGGGCCACCACGGCGTCGGCAAAGCGGCGGTTCACCGTCTCGTACAGCTCCAGCCCCTGCACCTCCAGGGGCACCTGCCCGATGAGATAGTGAAACAGCGGCCACAGCACGCCGTTGCAGAAACCTTCGTAATAATTTTCGACCTCGTCCGCCGACAGCGGCACGGGCGCAACGCGCAACTCGCGATACCGTTCTTCCAGCGTCGCCTGTTCGGCGGCACCCAGGGTCTCGGTGTGCCCGGGCCAGCCGATCCAGATACCGCCGCTGTGCTCGTGCACGCGACGCACCCCGGTTGCCAGCCCGCCCGAGCTGGGCTCAACGGTCAGCTT
>JAXDMH010000019.1:0-5281 GCA_034666225.1 Myxococcales bacterium | reverse complement strand
GTCAGGCTGTGGTGGCCGGTCTGGATCCCAAGCCACTTGTACGGAAACAGATTGTCGTTGTCGCCGAAGCTGACCTGCATGCTGGCGACGCGGGTCAGGTTGCACGCCAGCGCGGCCACCAGGATGTCCGTCTGCTGCTGCAGCTGCAGCGGCATGTCGGGGACCCCGCCCAGGTTCGGCGTGGCGTTCCCGGTCAGCGCCGGCGCCGCGCACCCGCGCGTGCCCACGGGCGCCGAGGTCTGCAGCGACTGCTCGAGATCGCGAACCGCCTGGGTGTGGGCCTGCATCTTCGTGCGATCCGCCGCCGACACCTTGTTTTGCAGCGTCCCCAGCTCGCCCAGCACCAGATCCAGAACGCTCTTTCGATACGCGGTTTCGTTGCTGGGGGGCGCCGCACCGCCGGACATCGCCGGGACGCCGCTGCCGAACAGCCGGGTGAACGCCTTTTGCGGGCTTTGCTCGGGATCAATGGGCTGGCTGGCGCCCGCGTAGATCATGCGCGAATTGCCGCCGGCGCTGCCCAGGCACTGCACGCCCAGCTCGACGGTGCGAAACCTTGTGCCCGGGTTCAGGGTCTGCGCGATGTATTGATCGACGGACGCCGAGCTGGCGAATTTGTTGCCGCCGCGCCGCGAGCCGGTCCACAGCTCGGCGAAGCCCTGACTGTGAGCCTCCGGCAGATCCTCCGCTTGCGTCCCCAGGCCCAGGCCGCGAATGAACGCCAGCTTGTTCTGATACGGCGCCAGCGGCTGCAGGATCGGCCCCAGCACGACATTGTTTCCCGCGCTGCTCGGCGCCATCCAGTTCGGCCAGAACGTGGCGTGAGGCGTGAAGAACAGAATCAGCCGCGTGGGCGCGGCGGCCTGTCCCCGCGC
Organism: Myxococcales bacterium; assembly: GCA_034666225.1. Lineage (GTDB taxonomy): Bacteria > Myxococcota_A > Polyangia > Fen-1088 > Fen-1088 > DATKEU01. The sequence continues at coordinate 4,406 of JAXDMH010000019.1, read as the reverse complement.
CTCCCGTTCCAGCAGGGGCACGAACGGGCTCAACGCCGCGGTGGCCCCCAGCGAGGCCAGCAGTCGGCGCCGCGAAAAATGATGCTCCCTCCGCGTGGTCATGCTTGCTCCCTTCAATTGGCCCGCCACTGGAACGCATCGGATGAAACGATGCTGATCAAAAGCGCGTTGATGTCCTGCCCCGATGCCTTGAACGCGCTGTTGACGGTGGCGATCGAGCAGGCGTCCTGGGGCGCCTCCTGGCGGGCCAGGGCAAAGCGCATCCACTGCAGCGCCGCGCATTGCTGCACGGTCTGGCTGCTGGACAGTTTGCTGGCCAGGTCGACCACGCCGTTGAAGGTGGTGGTGGCGTCGCCGCCGTTCAGGATGTTCCCCGACGCATCGATCGTCTGCCCACCCTCCTTGGTTTGAAAGACACCCATGGCGTCGTAGTTGCCGAAACCCAGACCGATGGGATCCATCAGCTGATGGCAGGCCCCGCAGACCGGGTCGGCTTCGTGCTGGGTAAAGCGCTGGCGCGTCGTCTGCCCGGGTACGGGCGTGGGCAGACTGGTGTTCACGTTGGGGGGCGGATCCGGCAGCGGCTGGCACAGAAAATTCTCCCGGATGGTCTTCCCGAGCAGCACGGGCGAGGTCTGGTCGGGATGGGCGTGCGCCGCCAGAAATCCCGGCTGCGTCAGGATGCCGGCCCGCTGCGCCGCCGGCAGGGTCACCGGCATACCGTCGTCAGTGGCCGGTTGCTTCATGCCATAGACGCTGTAAAGCGGCGCCGAGAGGATGGAGTACGGCGCGGTCAACAGCGTCGACAGCTTGCCGTCCCCCTGCTTGAGAACGTAGGTGGCAAAGTCCAGCGGCTCGCGCTGCATCGCCGCGGCAACCGCCGGGTTGAACGCCGGAAACAGCGTGGCGTCTTTGGTCATGGTCGCCATGGTGTCCACGTCCAGCCACTGGGAAAAGAAACTGGCGATGCCGTCTTTGAAGCGACCGTCGCCGATCAGGCGGCGTGCCTGGTTCACCAGCGCTGGCGCCGTCAGCTGATTCGCGTCCGCGGCGGCCAGCAGCGCCTCGTCCGGCGTCGAGTTCCACAGAAAGTACGCCAGGCGCGTGGCCAGCTCGTGCGAAGGAAGGCGCGCCGGAGTTCCAGCGCCGGCGTTGGACGCCGACAGCTCCACGCGGTACAGGAAATTGGGCGACTGGAGCATGGCCTCGATGACCAGACGCGCGCTGGTTTGAAAATCGCCGGCGCCGTTCGAAGCGGAGACCAGCGTCGCGTAAGCGGTCTGTTCGGCGGCGGTCAACGGCCGCCGGTAAGCGCGCCGTCCGAACTGCGTCACGAACTGGGTGATGCAGGCGGCGTTCAGCTGCGCGGACGCGCACGGCAGCAGTGTGGGCACCTGGCTCAGCGCCAGCGTCGCCAGCTGCTGCGCGGCCGCCTCGTACTGGCTGGCCCCGAGATCGGCAACCGTGGCGATGGTGTTGGAACGAAAGGCGCCGATCTTTTCATCCGCCGGAAGGCCCAGCCCCAGCGACGCGACGTTGGCGATGCCCAGCAGATCGCGAACGCTGTTCAGGTATTGCTGCCCGGTCAACCGCTGCAACGGAACCACGGGAACGGTGGGGCCGTTGCAAGAGCTGGGCGGCGGCCCGCCCGGACCGCCAGGCAGCCCCCCGCCGCCACCATTGTTCCCCCCGACACCCAGGCCGGGGGTATCGCCTGCCCCACCCTCGATGGTTCCCTGGCAACTGGCCAGTGCAATCGCGCCCCCAACCCCCAGGACCATCCACCAAAACCGGGCGCGCCCAAATACAACAGCCGCTCGACCCTCTTGGAGCATCCTGACTGCCTTCCTGGCGGGCGGTCGCGTTAACATCCGAACCGTCACCGCAACAAGTGAGTGGCCGCAGCGTCGCCGTCTGTGACGGAATACGAAAAAAATTGGGGCCGGGCTTACGTCTACGACATGGTGCATCTCGTTGGGCGGGCGATACGGCGGCCTATGGCGCGATAACCAGAAACGATTATCCGGGGACGGGCCGGGCCCCTAGGATTTGGCTCCATGAAACGGAAGCGAAAATCAATGAGCGGTCTGCGTTACCTGACAATCATCGGAGTTGTTTCGCTGACAACAGTCCCCGTATCTCACTCAGCAACCAAGGGAGGAAAACAGATGAACACGGCGAATGAAGGAACCTTTATCCCGATCACGGCCGTCAGCGGCAAGGAAGAGGCCGTTGCCGACCTGCTGAAAGGCGCGGCGGTGTTGGTTCGAAAGACCGAACCCCTCACGTTGCAATGGATGGCGCTGCGCGAAGGCCCTTCGTCCTTCACCATCGTGGACTTCTTCCACGACGGAAAAGGGCGCGAGGCGCATTTTGCCGGCCAGGTGGCCGCCGCCCTCAAGAACGCTTCCGGGGCGACCGTGGTGGGCGGCTGGGAAAAAGGCGTCGTGGCCAACGTCGAGAACTCGAAGGTCCTGTCGTATCACGTCGCCGCCGCGCACGGTCCGGAGGTCAAGCTGGCGGTGCGCATCGACGTCACCGCGAAGCCCGGCCGGGAAGAAGCCCTGGCCACGTTCTTGACCGGCGGCGCCGCCATCGTCAAAGCGACCGAACCCGGGACGCCCCTCTGGTACGCAATTCAGTTGAGCCCGGCCCGCTTTGCCATCTTCGATCTGTTTCCCGACGCCGAAGCCAAGGCCGCCCATTTTTCTGGCAAGGTCGCGGCGGCCCTGAAGGCCAGCGCCGGCGAGCTGATTGCGGGAGGATGGGACAAGGGCGTGGTGGCGAACATCAAGTCGTATGAGGTCCTGTCCACAACGTACTGATCGCGCCAGAGACACGAGACGAAATCGGGGCGGTGCTGGTCGTTCGCGCGGCCGGCGTCGCCCCGTTCACATTTTGCCGATGACGCTGTTCCAGAACAACTTGGCCGCCGGGCTGAGGGGACGATCGGCGCTGCGCAACAGCGAGACTTTCCGCCGCAGCGCCGGATCAACGAGAGGCCTGACAATGGTCTCTCCCGGCCAGATCGAATATTCTGGCATGAACGCAAACCCCAGACCGGCCAGCACCAGGCTCTGCACCCACTCCTCACGCTCCGCGCGGTGCGTGGCGTACAGCTCGACCCGGCGCGAGGCACAGGCAGCGCTGACCTGCTCGCGCATCTCGCAGGCCAGCCGGTCGACGTACGGTTCGCCAGCGAGATCAGCCAACCTCACCGTCGACGCGGCGCCCAGGCGATGGCCCGGCGGCAACACCACCGCATAGCTCTCGTCGTACAGGGGCGCGACGACCGACCAGTCGGGGGCAACGCCGCCGACGTTGGAGAACAGGAGGTCCAGCTCCTGCTCCTCCAGCTTGCTGATCAGCTCGTCGTGACGCCCGATGTGCAATTCCAGTTCGACGCCAGGGGCGCCGCGGCGGAAGTTCATCAGATAGCGTCCCACGCGCGCCGGGCCGATGGTCGTCAACACCCCCAGGCGCAGCGGCACCTGTTTCAGCCGCCTGAAATTTTCGGCGACGACGCCAATCGAGGCGGTCTCGGACGCCAGGCGCGAAAAACGCGGATACAGCTGCTGCCCCAGCGCCGTCAATGTGGCGCCGCCCCGATCGCGATGAAACAGCGGCGCGCCCATCTCATCTTCCAGCTTCTTGATCGACGTGGTCAGCGCCGGCTGTGAGACCCGGCAGCGCCCCGCGGCCCGGGTAAAGCTCTTGGTCTCGCAGACGGCGAGAAAATAGCGCACCTGATGCATCTCCATTGCCCGGAATAGTACACCAGCGGTCAGCGCCGGCCGGCCAGTCGTCGTTCAGGCCATTCACCACGGCGCCGCAAGAAAATGCGCCACTGGCAAACGACAGTCACTGTGAGTGGCCGGCCAATGATCCTTTTTTAAATGAATGCTGGTTCCCGCCATCGGATCGCCGACCTCGGAACGAAACACGAACTTGGCCGAGGTCAGGAACGGTTCGACGCAGGCCGCGCTGGCCGCGTTCAGCGGCTGACATTTCAGCAGTTCGCCCAGGCGGGGCATCATCTGGTTGGCCACCTCCTCGGCGGCACCGGCGTAGGCCTCGAGCAGCGCCGGCGAGACGTCGAGAAGATTGGCGCGGTTGCCGAAGGCGCCGTTCTCGTCATCGGAAGGCAGCGGCGTGGTGATGGTGACGTTGAGAACCCGAGCAGGCGCCGGAACCGGCACCCATTAATGATGATAGAAGGCAAACAAGGGCGGCTCTGTGTTGCATCGGACAGCTCCTCTCGTTGCCGATCCCCGGTCGTCAACTTCCAGCGTTTCGCGCAACGCGCCGAAATCGGCCGGTCAACCACAACCCGACCGGAAAATCAGTGGCGGGCGGCCAGCGCCCGCAGGTCGCGGCCCTTTAGCGTGGCGCCGTCTTGCGGATCG
>JAXDMH010000018.1:0-3364 GCA_034666225.1 Myxococcales bacterium | reverse complement strand
GTGGGGCATGGCGAAGATCGGCGCGCCGCAAGCGTGGGACACCAGCACCGGCTCGTCGACGGTGCTGGTCGCCATCAGCGACACCGGCATCGATTACACGCACCCGGAGCTGGCCGCCAACGTCTGGACCAACCCAGGCGAGATCCCCGGCAACGGCATCGACGACGACCACAACGGATACATCGACGACGTTCACGGCTGGGACTTTGCCAACGGCGACAGCGATCCGATGGACGACAACGGCCACGGCTCGCACGTGTCGGGCACCATCGGCGCGGTCGGCAACAACGGCGCCGGCGTGGCGGGCGTGAACTGGAAGGTCAAGCTGATCGGCACCAAGTTTCTGGGGTCGAACGGCAGCGGCACGCTGTGGAACGGCGCCCAGACGGTGCTGTACGCGGCGCAGGCCAAGGCGCGCGTGGTGAACGCCAGCTGGGGCTGCTCGGGACCCAGCTGTTACGCCAGCTATATGGAAGACGCGCTGAACACGCTGGCAGCGGCGGGCGGCCTGTTCGTCGCGGCGGCCGGCAACAACGCCAGCAACAACGACGGCTATCCCTCGTACCCCGCCAACTATGCCGTCCCCAACCTGCTGGCGGTGGCGGCCACCGACAGCAACGACGGCCTGGCCAGCTTTTCCAACTGGGGCGCCACGCGCGTGCATCTGGGCGCCCCGGGCGTGAACATCCTCAGCACGCTGCCGGGTAACACTTACGCGTCGTGGAACGGCACATCCATGGCCACGCCCCACGTCGTCGGCGCGGCGGCGCTGTATCTGGCCATCCAGCCGCAAGCCACCTTCGCCGAGGTCCGGCAGAAGATTCTCGACACCGTCGATCCGATTCCGTCGCTGGCGGGCAAGACCACCTCCGGCGGCCGCCTGAACGTGGGACGCCTCATCGCCACCGCAGGCCACGCCCCCGCCGCGCCGTCCGGATTCGACGCCACCGCGGGCGACGGCAGCGACGTGCTGCTGTCCTGGTCACCGAACAGCGAGCCCGACCTGGCCGGCTATCGCCTGCGCTGGGGAACGGCCAGCGGGCAATACACGCAGACGCGCGACATCGCCAGGACCGACCACTCCGCCCAGGTCACCGATCTCTTGGCCGGCACGCCTTACTACTTCAGCGTGTACGCCGTCAGCGCCACCGGCCTGGTCAGCCCGCCGTCGCCGGAGAAACGCGTGGTGGTCGCCGATCGCCTGGCCCCGCCGCAGGTGGTGGATCTGACCGCGGCGATCGTTCCCGGCGCCGACGCCTCGGGCGAGGTGGTCACTGCCAGCGGCGAGTTTTCATCGTACTGGGCCGCTACCAACGCGTTCGACGGCAACCCCGACACCGCCTGGATCTCGCCGGGACGTCCCAGCGCCGACGAGGAATCGCTGACGGTCGCGCTGTTCACGCCCTATCTGATCGATTCGGTCACGCTGACGCCGAACGCCGCCTACCCGGCTTTCTTCCCCGTCGATTTCGACGTGGAAGTCTCGCCCAACGGCGAGACCTGGACGTCCGTGGGCGGCTTGCGCAACGCCACCGCCAACCCGGGCGATCGCGTCCCCATCGCGTTTCCGCCCACGCTGGCCGCGCAGGTGCGCCTGCACGTGCTGCGGTCGTTCCAGCACGACTCCGGTCTCTTCTATGCGTCGATCGCCGAGCTGGCGATCCACGAAGCGTCCAGCACGCCTGATGCGCTGGTGCTGACGTTCACCGCGCCGGGCGACGATCCCGGCGCCGGGCGCGCCGCCAGCTACGACATTCGCCGCTCGCTGGTCGCGCCCAGCTCCGCGACGTTCGGCGCTGGCGTGGCGGTGCCGTCGAAGGCGCCGCTGGCGTCGGGCCTGCGCGAGACGGTCACCGTCAGCGGCCTGGGCGGCGAGACGACCTACTTCTTTGCGCTGAAGGCCACCGACGACGGAAACAACGTGTCGCCCATGTCCAACGTGGCCAGCGCCACCACCTTGCTGATTCCGCCGTCGACCATCACCGACCTGCGCGTCGTCGACGTTCCCTCCGCCAATCACCCGCAGACCATCACGCTGGCCTGGACGGCGCCCGGCTCTGACGGCAAGGTCGGTCAGGCCACGCGCTATGACCTGCGCCAGTCGGCAGCGCCGATGACGCCGGGCGCTTTCGCCGGCGCCACGCCGGTCCTGGGCCTGCCGGCGCCTGCCTTCGCCGGCGCCACGGAGACCTTCGCCGTCGGCGGGTTGACCGCGGGCGCGACGTATTACTTCGCCCTGCGGGCCATCGACGCCAATGGATCGACGGGCGGCGTCTCGAACGTGGTGTGGGCGGTGCCGACCGGCGGCAACGACCACACCCCGCCCGCGGCGGTGACCGATCTGTCGGCGCGGCTGTCGACCGCGTCGGTGAAGATCAGCGCGCGCGTCGATTCGGTCTCCGACGAGCTGTCGGCGGCGCGCGGGGCCGCCAACCTGATCGACGGCGACATCTCGACGGCGTGGATGACCGCCGCCGGCAGCCTGACCACGCCGGCCTGGGTGATCCTGGACTACGGCAGCGTTCAGCCGCTGATTCGTTTTCGCGCCAATCCCTCGTCGATCGATCTGATCGCCAGCTATCCGCAGGACTTCGAGATCCAGACCAGCACCGACAAGGTGAACTGGACGCCGATGGTCCACGTCGAGGGGATGGTCGGCACCTTCGCCAAGTGGAACGAGTGGTCGGCGCCGGTGACCTATGCCCGCTATGCCCGCCTTTACGTCACCAGGCGCGGCCCCGCCGCCGGCGCCAGCGCGTACGTGGCCATGGGCGAGCTGGAAACCTATGCTCTGACGCCCGCCCTGGACGCCGACCTGACCTGGGTGGCGCCGGGCGACGATGGTTACGATGGGACGGCGGTCCGATACGACCTGCGCCAGTCGACAGTCCCCATCACCGAGAGCAATTTTGCGTCGGCGACCGTGGTCCCGATGCTGCAGCCGCTGCCCGGCGGTCTGATCGAGGTCCTGCACATCGCCAGCGTGCCGGTCGAGACCACGCTGTACTTTGCCATCAAGGCGGTCGACGCCGACGGCAACTGGGGCGCGCTGTCGAACGTGGCCACGCTGGTGACGCCGGGTGTGCCGCCGGCGCCGGTCGGCGATCTGGCGGTGGCCGGCGCGGGCACCACGTCGGTGACGCTGACCTTCACCGCCAGCGGCGACGACGGAATGGTCGGCAACGCCACCAGCTACGAGCTGCGCTATGCCCGCACGCCGATCTCGCCGCAGACCTGGGACAGCGCCACGCCGGCCGCCACCAGCGCGCCGCACGCGCCGGGCACCAAGGAGACGTTCACGGTGTCCGGGCTGCAGTCGACGACGCTCTACTACTTTGCGGTCAAGGTCGTCGACGACACGGGC
>JAXDMH010000017.1:0-10732 GCA_034666225.1 Myxococcales bacterium | reverse complement strand
GTCATTCGCGTGAATACGCATGTCACCCAGCGTGGCGTCCAGTTCGACGACAGGCGCCCGCAACGTCACTTGTTGGCGCGCCTCGACGGTGAAACGATCGCAACGGGCGACGATCTCGTCCGTCGCCTCGATCTCCAGCGCCGCCGCGGTGGTCTTGATGATGGGGCCATCGGCGCCCATGGTGATCTGCACAGCGATCGATCCGCGCTCTGGATGCCGCAGTCGAAGCGTCGCTCCCCTCGGTCGCCGCTCCAGGGCTGCGGACCATCCGAACCCCAGTGAAACGTCGTCGTCGGATCTTTCCGATCGAGTTCCCGTCGGCGCCGCCCCGCTGTCCTCGTTTACGAATTCCCGCTCCACGGTCGCGATGCTAGGAGTCGGGTTTGGCCCTGTCAATGTGTCCTCGGTCACGTGTTAAGGGCAGACCCCCAACCCGGCTGTTTTTCCGTCGGACAGCTGATATGAATGGCGGCAACACTAGGAACGGACCAGGAACCGACAATGGCGCCCCTTCGATCGACTTCCGTCACGCCGCTGGCGGGAAACCAGATGTTTTTTCGGTCGCTGATCGGCGACGAGGCGATGGGCGGCCTGTTCGAGTACCAGGTCCAGGTGCTGACCAAGAACGGGGACATCAAGCTGGCCCAGGCGCTGGGCGCCAACATGACGGTCTCGGTGCCGCTGTCGAACGGGACGCTCCGGCACTTCAATGGCTTCATCACGCGCTTCACGCGCATCGGCCAGGTAGGGAACTTTTTTCTCTATCGGGCGGTGCTGCACCCCTGGCTGTGGTCCCTGTCGCGCAACGCTGACATCCGCATCTTCCAGCGCCACAACGTCCCCGATATCGTGAAGAAGATCTTCCGCAAATATCAGACGAACCTGTTCGAAGAGGCCCTCGGCGAATACAAGCCGCGCGAATACACCGTCCAGTATCGGGAGACCGACCTGAACTTCATCAGCCGGCTGCTGGAGTGCGAAGGCATCGCCTTTCACTTTGCCCACGACCTGGGCAAGCACAGCCTGGTCCTGACCGATGGTGTCCGACGGCGCGACGCCGCGCCCGGGTACAAGACGGTTCCCCTGCGCCAGGCGACGGACGCCGGCCAGGACGAATGCTTTGTCTCCTGGAACGACGCGCAGGAGATCCAGCCGTCGGCGTACATGCTCAAGGATTTTGACTATCAAAAGCCCAAGGCGCCCCTGGTCTCGGCGCTGCCGTCGACGGCCAGCCCCGACTTTCACGTGGAGGGCGAGTTCTATGACTACCCGGGCAATTACCTGGACACCGACGCCGGCAACCGGTTGGTCGGGCTGCGTTTGCAACAGGCGCAGTCATTCTATGAAACGTTCGAAGCCAGCGGGCCGGTGCGGGGCGTGGGGGTGGGCAACGTCTTCGGTCTGGAGGGACCGCTGGCGCTGTCAAACGACCGCGAATACCTGATCATCAAGGCCCACTACGAAATTCACGGACACATCCCCGATTCCAACAACGCCGTGGACAAGGACGAATCGTTCACCTGTTCGATCACCGCCGTGGACTCGAAGATACCCTTCCGTCCGGCGCGCCTCACGCCGACCCCGATTGTCCAGGGGCCGCAAACGGCGACGGTGGTGGGACCGAAGAAAGACGATCCGGGCAAGGACGAGATCTGGACCGACGACCTGGGTCGCGTGCTGGTCAAGTTCCACTGGGAGCGCCGCGGACCGCTGAAGCCGCAGGACACGGAGCGCGACGACGAAGACAAGGACAACGAGCTGGCGCCCTGCTGGCTGCGCGTGGCACAGCTGTGGGCCGGCGCCGGCTGGGGCACGGTGTTCATCCCCCGCATCGGGCAAGAGGTGATGGTCGAATTCCTGGAGGGCGATCCGGATCGGCCCATCGTCACCGGGCGTCTTTACAACGCCGACAACAAGCCGGCTTACCTGGGCGAGAACAAGGCCACCCAGAGCGGCATTCGCACGCGCAGCTCGCCGGAGGGCGGCCCCAAGAACTTCAACGAGATTCGTTTCGAGGACAAAAAGGGTGCGGAAGAGCTGTACATCCAGGCCGAGAAAGATCACAAGAGCCACGTCAAGCACAACCGCAGCGCCGACGTGGGGGCCAGCGACAGCGTCAGCGTGGGCGGCGATCGCTCGCTCACCGTCAGCGGCAATCTGTCGGTGACCGTGAAAGGTGGCGGCAAGAGCGAGCACCACAGCGATCACAACGTCACGGGGAAATACAACCTGTACGCCAGCGACACCATCGACATCGGGGCGAAAAACCAGATCACCCTCACCGTGCAGGGCACGTACATCAAGATCACCAAGGACACCATCACCCTGCACGCCGACGGCGGCGGCGAGGTGATCGTCACGGCGGATGTCGAGGCGCACTCGAAAGGCGAAAGCTCGTTGCACCTGGACGGCAACGCCAAGCTGACCGGCAAGGCCGACGCCACCATCACCGGTCAGACGCTGCTGGCCCATGGCACCGACAGCGCCCGCATCGAAGGCAAGGCCATGACCGCGCACGCCGACGAAGCGGGGACCGTACAAGCCAAGACCCTGACCGTCACCGGAGATACCAGCACGGACGTCAAAGGCGGGGGCGCCAAGATCAACCTGACCGACAGCGGCATCGACGCCCATGGCACCGAGATCAAATTGAACGGCTGATCACCGGGCGGGACGCGCGGGATCGCGGCGGCCGGGTCTACACGAACTGCAGCTTTTGCCGCCAGCCGATCTCCAGCGGGCAGTGGAACGTCCGCTCGTTGTTCTCCCACATGATGGGAACGACGAAGCTGTCCGGCGCGTCGTCCTGCCACTGGCGCACCAGGAACTCCGCCCACCCGTGGATCTGATCGGGCGTGCGCTGTTCCATCAGCGACAGGTCCTTGATCTGCGTGTGGCCGTCGATGTCGACGATGTCCAGCAACATCGGCGCCAGCAGCCCCAGCGGATCGTTGAAGACCCGGATGCGTTGCTTGGCGGTGTTGGGAAAATTCGCCACCTCCGAGGCGTGGCGGCCCGGTTTGGTCTGTCCCGGGGAAAAGCGGACGAACAACAGCCGGCAGCCGTGGAACGAGATCATCTGCGCGCCAAAGGCGCTCTTGTAATCGCGAACCATGGACGCGTTGGTCATGTTGCAGGCGCGAAAGTGCAGAATGAGGCGCTTCTTGCGAAGCTTGACCAGCTTGTCGGCCAGGCGCACGGCGACGGCGGGCGGGAAGGTAAAGCTTTTCCCACCCTGGCCCACCGGCACGTTGATCTTGAGATCCTTTGGATCGATCGGGCCTTGTTCGGCTTGATCGGCCAGGGATGACAGCGAGAACATCACGATGCCGGTGTTGTTGAAGCTGACCTCCCTGGAGATCGGCATCAACAACCCCTCGTCCGGGTTGCCGTGGTTGACGACGATCTGTTGCTGCGACGATGCCGCCAGCAGCGAATCGATCAACGCCTCCAGCGTCGCATAGCGCCCGATGCCTGCCACGGCCATCTGGCCCGGCCCGACGGTCTCCAGGCCGCACTTGTTGTAATAGTCGTCGATGAGGTTGACGCCGCGGCCGACGGGCCCCAGCAGGGCGTCGGCCTTGCCAACCACCTGCGTCGGTTGAGGCCTGGGCTGGGGCAGCGGTTGCGGCGAGGGGCGATCGCGCCCCGGCGTCACGTGAGGCGATGCCAGCGGCACGCTGTCGCTGGGTCGCCGCGCCTCGATCGGCAAAACGCTGCCCAGCGGCGGCGGCACGGCAAAGGCGGCCCCAGGGGCGATTCCGTTCGCCAGCCGCAACCGCGACGAGCCGAGAGGACCCGGCCGATGCCCATCACTCATGCCGCTACGATACACCGGCCGGTTCGTGCTCGACGACCACTGATGGCCCTGATCTTCTGCTGTGTCCCCCCCACGTACATCGGCGACAAGTCCCAATAAGTTCCGCAGGTTGACCCGAAATCGTTGGATGCGGTCATTATAGAGGGTAGATGCCGCCGAAGCCGTACCTCCGTCTCGCTGCGTCGCCGCCGCCGGACGTCGCGCCCAGCGGACCCGTCGATTTCGACGTGCTCTTTGATCGGTACTCTCGTTACGTGGCCGGCCTTGCCGCCCGGCTGCTGGGCTCTGGCGACGCTGACGTTGACGACGTCGTGCAGGACGTCTTCTGGTTGGCGTCGCGGCGCATCGGCAAGATCGCAGATTTGATCCAGGCGCGCGGGTGGCTGGCCACGGTGACCACCCGGGTGGTGCGGCGCAAGCTGATGCGGCGCCGCTTTCGCGCCCTCTTTCACGCCACGCCTCGAAACGTCGATGTGCCGGCGCGCGGGGCCACGGCGGAGGAGCTGGCGGTGCTGGCTCGTCTTTACGAAGTGCTGGAAGGGTTGCCGACGGAGGAGCGGCTGGCCTGGTCGCTCCGTTATCTCGAGGGTGAGCCGCTGGACGCGGTGGCAGCGGCGTGTGGGTGCAGTCTGTCTACGGCAAAACGGCGCGTCGGCGCCGCAAAGAGCGTTATCGACGAGGTGTTCCGCGATGATTGATCAGAGGTGGGGTGCACTGGGTAAGAAGGTGGAGCCGGCGTGGGGGCCGGAGCGTGAACTCTCGGCGCTGGACGAGATCGAGCACCGCACGACCAGGCGGCGCAGGGCGGGGCGCGTGGGCGCGTCGATCCTGGCGCTGGCGGTGGTGGCGGGAGGCGTCCGCGCATTCGTCGGCCTGCGAAGGCATGAACCGACCAGCGTCGCGTCAGCCGACGTGGCTTCGCCGTCGGCACCGCCCGCCGCCGCGATCGAGACGGTCACCGTCACCCAGCTTTCACCCGAGACGATCGTTGACCCCATGCCGGATCGCAACGGGCGTGGGTTTGTCCTTCGCGCGGGCGGGGCGCGCTTCTTTGTCCCGCACGACACCAGGCATCCGTTCATGGTGGTCGCCGGTGACGTCACCATCGAGGACCTGGGCACGACGTTCACGGTGCGATATCTCCCCGCCGACCGGGTGGACATCGCCGTCGAGGAAGGGCGCGTGAAGGTCAGCGCGCCGGGCGCAGCGGGCGCGGCGAGATCAACCAGCGAGCTGGGCCCCGGGCAGAGGTTGGAAGTGGCGCTGTCGTCGCCGGCGCTGTCGTCGCCGGCGCCGTCGTCGTCGACAGCACCGCCCGCGCTGGAAAAGCGACCCCATTCCACGACCGCGTCGTCGTCCTGGCGTCCTCTGGCGGAGAAAGGGCGTTACGACGAGGCGCACACCGCGCTGAAGAAGGCGGGTCCGAACGCCGTGCGCGACGAGACCGCCGATCTGCTGCTGGCCGCCGACGCCGCACGCCTCAGCGGCTACCCGGCCGAGGCGCTGCCGTACCTGGAGCGCGTGGTGCGCGCGCATGAGCGGGACCCCCGCTCCAGCCTGGCGTCGTTCACGCTGGGACGCGTGTTGCTGGACGAGCTGGGCCGGCCGCGCGAGGCAGCCGATGCGTTCGCGCGCGCGCGCGCCGCCGGCGGACCGCTGGCCGAGGATGCCCTGGCGCGCGAGGTCGAGGCGGCGGCGCGCTCTGGCGACACCACCAGAAGTCGCGAGCTGGCCCGCGACTATCAGTCACTGTACCCACACGGACGACGGGCCAAGGCCGTGTCGAGATTCGGCGGACTCGACTGACAGCAGCGATGGCGAGAGTGGTCGGTGTCGCGCTGGTGATGATCGCCGCGGGCGCCGACGTCGACGCCGATGCTGCGCCTCGCGAGAAACCGCGGGTGTCGATCGCCGTGGTCGGCTGCGACGACGCGCTGGCCGGGGAGGCGCAACGGATCGCGGCCATCGAGCTTCGCGCCGTGCTGGTCGAGGGCCCGCCCGACGTGGCGACGACCCAGATCACCGCCACCTGCGAGGCGACGTCGGCGAATCTACGCGTCCTGGATCCGACGACCGGCAAGTCGGTCGAGCGTTCGGTGGCGCTGTCGCAAGCGGCGCCCGCCGCGCGCGCCCGTCTGCTGGCGCTGGCCATCGCCGAGCTGGTCGCCGCCAGCTGGTCAGAGCTGGAAAACAATCCGCAACCCAAGGCGCCGCCTTCCGTGGCGCTGGCGCCGGTCGCGGCGCGCGAGGCGGCGCGCGAGGTGATCGCCCCCTTGCCGATCGAGATCGGCGCCGTGGCCGACGCGCACCTTCTGGCCAGCCGTGATTTGATCTTCGGCGGGGGTGCGCGCAGCGAGATCTGGGTTTCGCCGCGCTTTTTTCTGCGATTCGATGCCCTGGCCCACTATGCAGAGCTGGCGCGCGCGGCGGGCTCCATCGCTTTGACGATGACCAGCCTGTCGGGCGCGCTGGGCGCCTCGTTCGCAGCCGGCTGGCTGCGGCCCAGCGTCAGCGTCGGCGCGCGCGCCGGCTATGCCTGGATGAGCGGCGTCGCTGCCGGCGCGGCCACCACCGGCTCAAGCCAGCAGGGCGCCTGGGTCGGGCCGGAGCTGGCGGTGGAATTGTCAGCCTGGCCGCACGCCCGCGTCCATCCCATGCTGTCTTTGGCCGTCGGTGCGCACATCGTCGGCGTGAGAGGAACCGTCAACGCAGGACGCGACGTCACGGCCACCGGTGTCTGGACCGGCCTGGCCCTTGGCGCCGCCGTACGATAGAGGCCGTACCCGCATGAACCCCAAAAAGCCGGTGCCGCTGAACCGTTCGCCCTGGTCGAGGCCATTGTCTGTGGGGAGCTGCGCCAAGTTGATCCTTCTCTGTTTGCAGCAGCAGGTGTGCCTTGCACTGCCGGCGACGGCGCTGGTGGCGTCCGGCTGTGTCCAGAGCGGCCCGGTGCTCAGCGACACGCCGCTGGGGCCGACGCCTGATGCGGTTCAGCCGGCGCCGTCCCCCGAGCAGCTGGCCTGGCAAACGCAGGAGCTGTCTGCGTTCTTTCATTTCGGCATCAACACCTCGTCCGACAAGGAACAGACCGACGGCACCGAGAGCCCGACGATCTTCAATCCCACCGGCCTTGACCCCGGACAGTGGATGAAGACGCTGCAAGACGCCGGTTTTCGGCAGGCGATGCTGACGGCGAAACACCAGGACGGATTCTGCCTGTGGCCGACCAAGTGCACGAACGCGCCTTACTCCGTGGCGGCCAGCAGCGCCTGGCAAGCCGGCAAGGGCGACGTGGTCCAGCAGTTCGTCGACGCCGCCCACCAGGCCAACATCCGCGTCGGCCTGGCGCTGTCGCCCATCGACCGGCACGAACCATCCAATGGCACGCCGGCCTACGAGGCGATCTTCAAATGTCAGCTGACCGAGCTGCTCACCAAATATGGCGCCATCGACGAGATCTGGTTGTGGGACTTCGCCGGTAGCCCGGCGTTCGACTGGCAGAGCATCCACGACCTGGTGCACGAGCTGCAGCCGAAGGCGCTGCTGGACGTCGCGAACGTCGCCGGCGTGGCGGGGGGCGACGTACGCAGCGTGGGGCAATCCCTGGCGGTCCCCAACGCCGTCGACGAGACCAGCTTCAAGATGCTGCCCGGCGCGGCCGGCGCGGCCGGCGCGACACCGGTCTGGTATCCGGCCGAGGCGGTTTACTCGATTCGCCCGGGCTGGTTCTGGCACGCCACCGAGGACACCCACCTCAAGACCATGACCCAGCTTCTCGACCTTTATTACAACTCTGTCGGGCGAAACAGCCTTCTTCGTCTAAACGTGCCGCCCACCGCCCAGGGGGTGCTGGCCGATCCGGACGTCGCCCAGATGAAACAGTTTGGCGACGCCATCCAATCCATCTACCGGAGCAACCTGGTAGCGGCGCGGCCGGCCACGGCCGATTCGGTCTTCAAGAACGCCATCAACCACACGGCGTCGATGGCTGTCGACGGCAAGCTGGACACGTTCTGGGCGGCGGGCGAAGGGACGACCAGCGCCCGCCTCGAGTTCGACCTCGGCTCTGAACGCGCCTTCAACGTGGTCAGCATCCAGGAGCCGATCGCGCTGGGCGAGCGGACCACGCAGCATCACCTGGAAGCAAAGTCGAACGGCGTGTGGACCACGATCGCCAGCGGCACCGCCATCGGCCAGCGCAAGCTGCACCGGGTCGGCGCCATCACGGCGTCCAGCATCGCCCTCGTCATCACGAAGGCGCGCGCCCTGCCTGCCATTGCCGAGTTCGGCGTCTACCAATCTGCGTTTCCGTAAACCGCCCCGCAACGTGGAAGGCCAGCACCAATGAAACGACAGCGACCATCAATGCGTTTCGTTCCGATCCTGCTTGCCGGAGTGCTGCTGGCGGGCGTGAGATGCAACTCACCCTCCGGCTCGACGCCGGGAGGTAATCAGGGCGGATCTGACGCCGCCAGCGGTTCGGGAGGCGGCGGTCCCGCCGGCAGTTCAGGAACTGGCAGCGGCGGTGACAGCGGCTCCGGGGGCGCGGCGGTCACCGGTTCCGGCGGCAGCACGGTCGGCACCGGCGGTGGCAGCGGCGGCGACGCCACGGGATCAGGTGGCGTCAGCGTCGGCACGGTGGACAGGTGGCCACAGGCAGGCGGCCCCGACGGCACCTTCCACGCCAACGTCACCGACGCGCCCACCACCTGGAGCGTGGCCACCAACAAGAACATCGTGTGGCGCACGAACCTGGACAACGAAGGCCAGGGCGGCATCGCCGTCTCGGGTGACCTTCTTTTTCTCACCACGTTCCTCCCCTTCAGCGGCGCCAAGAACAGTCTGTCGATCGAGGGCTATGCCATCGACCGGAAGACCGGGGCCATCAAGTGGCGAACCAAGCCGCTGGTCGGCAATGGCGAGGCAAGCGGAATGGCGTACCAGTACAGCGACGCCACGTCGTGGACGCCGATCGCCGACGGGAAGTACGTCTGGTTCTTCAACTCGACCGGCCACATGGGCGCCTGGGACATCACGGGCACGCCGGACGCCGGCGGCTTCCTGGCGCCGATCTGGGAGGCGAACTTCACCGGCCAGAATCCAACCTTCCCCTACAACCGCCAGCACGAACCGTTCATGATCGGCAATGACGTGGTGATCCTGTCGCCGCTGGGCATGGGCATGGGCGATCCGGCGGGGAAGACCGCCGGCTGGAATTACTTGCACGGCATCGACAAGATGACCGGCAAGACGACCTGGGTCGCCGACGATGCGTCCACGTTCTACAACACCGCCGTGATGGGGAAGCTGCCCGATGGCACGCCCGCCGTGTTGCACGGGCGGGGCGGTCCCCACAACGTGCCCGAGCGGCCCGTCGGGCTGACCCTGACCAGCCTGGCGCCGGGGAGCATGGGCAAGTCGTTGTGGCAGTACGTCTCGGGCGGGCCACCCGTGTGCACCGGCGGCAGCGCCACGACGCCCGGGATGTGCACCGGTGGTTCCGGCACCGCGCTTTACAACACCAGCTTCGACGACAAATACGCCTACTGGTTCACCGAGCCGCAGAACGAGATCCTGACCGTCCTGGACGTCAAGACCGGCAAGCCGGTGCACGGCTGGTCGCTGTCAAAGCTGGTCGACATCCGCCGCTGGAACATGGCGATGAACAAGTATGAAACGTTGTCAGGCGTCAACGTCAACACCATGCCCGACTGGGAATACAGCGGGATGATGCACGTCGTGCCCGACTGGTTCTCGAACGTCGTCGCCAACGGGTACGTGTGGTTCTTGACCGTCACCAACAACAACGATCGCTGGGGAACGCACACCGGTCCCCCGCACTGCGTGGGCCGCGTCAACGCCGAGACCGGCAAGGTCGAGTACCTGGAGGTGCCGGTCGGCGTGCAGCGCGCCGCCGGAATGCCCGAAAAACTGCTGTATGGCATGAACATCACCACCACGGCCATGGACGCCAAGGGCAACGACGTCGCCGAGGACGCCGCGCGTTCACACACCGACGGTTGGTCGGCCCCGGGGTTCTATGCGGCGCCCATCGTTCTCGGCAACAAGATTTACTTCGGCACCACGCTGGGGATCACGTACGTCATCGACGCGACGGCCAAGGTTCTCGACGAGAACGCCATCCTGGGGTACGGCGACCTGGGGCCGCTGGGTCAGACCTGGAGCCTGGCCGGCCCCGCCTATGCCGGCGGCGTGATGTACCACCACAGCAGCAAAGAGGTGGTCGCCATCAGCACGGGCGCCGCCGCGGCCAAGTAGTTCGCGCCGTCGACTATTGGTTGTGCGCGGCGCGCGCCACCGGCCCTTGGGCGATGCGCCGGCGAATGTCGGTCAGCTTGGCTTTCAGCTTGGTGGCATTTTGGCGGCCCATGCGCAGCAGGATCTTCTGACCCGACGAGCGGGCCTCCAGCGCCGGGTCGTCGAACACGTAAAGGCCGCCGGCGCCGGGCGGCCTGGTTGCACCTTCGACCGTGACCAGCTTGACCTTGATGGGTTCGGCCAGGTCGGGCGTGGCCAGGAGGTTGTCGATCACCTCGACCACGCGGTCGTTGAAGTATTTGTCGGGAAATCCGAGATCGGTGTACGCGCGCTGGAGCAGTGGGTAGAGGCGCACGTACAGCGCCACCGCCCGCTGCGTGTCGACGCTGGTGACGAACGCGACGAAGGCAGCATAACGATCGGCGTTCCGGGCGCTGATCGCGCTGCTCCCGGCGGCATGCGCCTCGGTTTCAAAACGGCCGTCGGTGCGTCTGACCGGCCACATCTGGGCCGTTGCGCTGTCGGTGCCGAGGTTGTTGACCGTGGCCACGAACCGGCGCGCCAGGCCGTCGACCAGCACAAAGGAGAGAACGGACTTTTTCCCCAGCAGCTCGTCGAGCGCCTTCTTGAGGT
>JAXDMH010000016.1:0-2554 GCA_034666225.1 Myxococcales bacterium | reverse complement strand
GTAGACCCGCCGCCTTCCATGCCTGAAAGCCGCCGATGACGTCCGTGGCATTGACCAGCCCGATGTCCTGGAGCGAAGCCGCCGCGAGGCTGGACGAGTAACCCTCGGCGCAAACCAAGATGATCCGAACGTTGTGGTCGGTGGCCTGGGCGATCCGGTCTGGCGATTCGGGATCGAGCCGCCACTCGAGCACGGTTCGGTCGATGACGAGGGCACCTGGGATTTCGCCCTGGTTCGCCCGCTGAGGTGCCGTCCGAGTATCGACCAGCAAGGCACCGCGAGCCTGCTCCTCGGCCGCGTCCCCAGCCTCGACCCTGTTAAGGCGGCCCCGCGCCAGCTCGAGGATCTCGTCGATGGTTGGCGGCATGTCTTGGCGGCGAGTATGCATGGCCTCGGAGCCGTTGTCCGGGAGAGCGAGGGGGAGCAGATAAACTTTGAGGCCGCCCACGCCCACGTAGCTCAGGTGGTAGAGCATCGCCTTGGTAAGGCGAAGGTCCCCGGTTCGAATCCGGGCGTGGGCTCCACGTTGAATAAAGACTGGCCTGGGCGGCGCGGAGCTAGTCCAGCCGTAGGTGTCCAACTCCCCGCCGCCGCCCGCCAATCGTTGACTAAAAGCCGTCCTACTCCGATCGGAGACCGAATCGCGTCAGGATCACGACCGCGCAGCCCGCGGCAACCACGTGTATCGCCATCAGGCTCAGGATTCCGCCGACGGTGGTGCCCGGGAAAACGCCCATCACGCCGATGGCGAGGTCAGGCAGCCAGGACAGGAACAGTCCCACCGCCGCGATCGCCAGGAACGTCCGAACCGGATTCGCTCGCGTCTGAGCAATCCAAGCAAAGACGACAGTGGCGGCAATCATGCCAATGACGGTGAAAGTGGCAACGAACGGAGTTGTAAGGGGCTGGAAGCCGGCGGGCACTTGGAGCCAGCTTCGCAACGCGGTCGCCAGGGCCACGTTGGCCACGCTCGCAACCAGAGCCAACGCGGCTCCTACCATCAGCAAGCGCTGCCAACTCGTGCGCTCCGAGTTGCGGGCGCTGCCTTCGCGCAATTTGAGCTTAGAAATGCTGCTTGCCACTTCGAATCCTCCTGAACCCCGAGAGACGGAATTCGGCAATGATGGCACAAAGTGTCATAAATAGCAAGTTAGGCCAAAATTAGCGCAACGGGTCGAATGGTATACACTGCGCCTATGCCGCTGGACATCGGCGAACGTAAGCGCAGGGCGATCCGCGGCGAGCTGTCGGAAGTCGCGCTGCGACTGCTCACGGACAGGCAGTTCGACTCCCTGACCATCGACGAGATCGCGGAAGAGGCCGGCGTTTCACGGCGAACCTTCTTCCGCTACTTCACATCGAAAGAAGACGTCGTCTTTGCGTTTCTTGATCAGTGGGCAGTGCGTCTCGGAGCGGACATCATTGCCCGACCCGCCGACGAGGATCCTGTCGCGGCCGTACAGAATTCGTTCCGCCAGCTGACCGCTGCCTATGACGATCGAGCTCTTGCGCTGGTCCGGCTCGTCCGAGAGACTCCCTCACTCCAGCAACAAGAACGGATCAATCGAGAGCACCTCCGGATTTCGGTCGTCAACGCTTTGGCCACCCGTCTGGGCTTGGACGTCGAGCGCGACATGCGCCCTCAGATCCTGGCCACGATCGCCTTCGCTCCTCTTGACGCCGCCATGTTCTCCTGGTTCGGCAACCGCTCCAGCGAAGAGGTGGGGCATCTCTTGGACGAGGCGCTCACGGCGTTTGTGCGAGAGCGCGATGCCATGTGCGCCGCAATTTCAAAGAAAGGCAAGGCGCGCGCGGCAGCCATCAAATAGTCGCCGTCGGTTACGGATGTTGAGGTGTAGGCATGACAGGACTGACTGCCGAGGTTCGCGCATTCTTCGACGAGTTCGAGCGCAACAGCGCTGAGCTCGCCATCGATCGCATCGCCGCTCAGTTCGCAGATACCTTCATGAACGCCGATCCGCAACGAGTCATGCCCGTTCCCAAAGCAGCATTCATCGCCGCGCTGCCACAGCGAGAGAAGATGTTCGAGGCGGCCGGCATCAGTCGGGTTCGCCTTGCGTCTGTGCGCGAAACTGTTCTTGACCCGATGCATGTGCTGGCGGTGACCGATTGGATTGCCGAGTCGACCGATGGCGCCGAGATCCCCCTGGCCTCTAGCTTCATCTTGCGACGCCAAGGCTCGTCATTTGTCGTGGTCTTCTATCTGAATCACCAGGACATCACTGCAGTTCTGGCGGCGAGAGGTCTCAAGGCCGACTCAGGCTGATCGGGTCCACACGACGACACCGAGCGCGAGGCACCTAGGCGTCGACAATCCCCAGCCGCGCTGCCGCAACCAACGCTTGGAGCTTGGAGTGGACCTCGAGCTTCTCAATAACGTGCCCCACGTGCCATTCCACGGTGCGCGGAGCAATTCCCAGACGCGTGGCGATCGTCGCAGTATCGTGTCCCTCGACCAGCAGCTGGAGAACTTCGAGCTCGCGCGAGGTGAACCTAGCCAGAAGCGTCTCGTGCTCCTTCTGATCGGCCGCCA
>JAXDMH010000015.1:0-4860 GCA_034666225.1 Myxococcales bacterium | reverse complement strand
TTTTGGCCGCGGCGCCGGCTGCGGCAGCCCCCGGCAGCCGGGCGGTGTCCGGCCCCGCACCGACCGTGTTGGCGGCGATGCCGCTCAGCTTGCCGGCGGTGAACGATCCGGCGGCGGTGGGCGACTGCGCTGAATTGGCGCTCACCGCGGCCGCTGCCGCTTCGGCCGTCGCGCTGCCGACGACGTCGGCCGGGCTCTGGTCGCTCTTGATGGCGTCGTCGCTCTTGGCGACAGCGTCGTTCTTGATCAGTACCAAGGATGGGCCCGCTGCCGGGACCGCGGCTTCTGATGGCGGAGGCGGCGTCGGCGTCGTCTCCGAGACCGCCGGCATGTCCTTCGCTGTCTTCTCGGGCGTTGTCGCGGTACGTGCTGATTCCTCCAGCATCTCGGCAATCTGCGCGGCGGAGGTGGCCAGCGTGCGATCTGAATCGATCTCCGACGCCGGCGCGGCGCCATCGACGACGCCGCTGGCGGCCGCGGCCGCGCGTTCGGCGGCGTTGCTCTGGGTCGCCGCAGCGACCACCTCGGACAGGGCGTCACCTGTCTTCGTCGGTTCGCTGGGCGCTTCGTCCTCGTTCAATCCCGGTACGCCGTGGCTGTCGGCGGCGACGCGCGACGAGGGGCGAGCGGCCGGCGCCGGCGCGGTCGGACGTGCTTCGTTGCCACCCATCAATCCGTCCAGCGCCCTGTCGATGTCCGCCGACGTCGGCGGTTCATAGTTCGCCGGCCGCGGCGCGTTCAGCCGCGACACGGAACCGGTGTTGTGACGACCGCTGCCCGGCGTTTCCAGGGCGGGCAGGGGACCAGGCGTTCGCGGGCGCTGCGGGATCGCGCTGGGCAAGGTCATGGGCGGCGGGTAACCGGGCGAGCCGGGCGCCGCGAAACCACCCATGTGCGTGCGTTCCGGGTTGACGACGGGCGACAGTGCCGTCGGCGAAGCGGTCGACGAAGCGGTCGACGAAGCGGTCGGCGAAGCGCTCGACGACGCGAAACCCTGGTGGGTGCGCTCGGCGGACGATATCGTCGACGGCGACGCGTGCGGCGGCTGGGTCGGCGGCAGCGTCGGCGCCGATGGGCGCCGCTCGCGACGGGTCACCGAATCGGGCGTGCCGGTTCCCCCCGCCGGCGTCTCGCCGCTGCCGCCCGGCGCTCCCGCGACCAGACCCAGCGCGCGCGGATCCAGGGCCGTGAACGTGCTGGACGGACGACGCACGGCCATGCCGGCGCCCACCTTGGACATGATGCCGCCGCTCTGGTTGCCTTGCTCGCGGCGACCCTTCTCGGTCAGTATTTTTTCCAGGATGGGCTGGCTGGTCGCCGTCAGCTTGTCGAAACGGACGCCCATCCCCGGCGTGATGCCGGTGCGGTTGGCGTCATATTCGCGAATCCAAACCACGGTTCCTTCGCCGGCCATCAGGGGCGAGGCGTCTTGCAGCTGGAAATCGAACTTCAACTGCGTGCCCACCGCCAGCGGTTCTCTGGTGCGAATGAAGATGCCGCCCCGGCTGACGTCGATTGAATAGCGATCGATGAATTGATCCAGGCTCTCGCTGCGGAACTTGATGCGCAGGTTGATCGGCGCGCGCGTTTCCTTGGGAGGCGGATGGTCCATAGCTACGCGATCCTCTTTCTAGTCGGCGTGGTCGGTTTTAACGGGAGCTAAGCATCTCACATTTGGCTTTGCAAAGCCTTGGTTTCACCGGATATTAGGCGCGCCGCGATGCCTCGGATGTCGCACAAGTACGACACGGTGAACACATCACCGGGGCGGGCCGGCGATAGATTCTCGCGCCGGCGCCAGCGGCGTGGATCGTGCGGCCGAGCGCTGCTGCTGTCGGCGGCGTTGTTCGCCGCAGCGGTGGTGCGCGATGGTGGCGCGATCGCGGCGACGCCGCCACCCTGGCGCGCAGCGCACGCGGCGGTGGCGTCTGATCATCCATCGGCCTCGCAGGCGGGATGGTCTCGCTTGCGCGCGGGCGGTAACGCCGTCGATGCGGCCTGCGCGACGGCGCTGGCGCTGGGGGTGGTGCATCCCTTCGCTTCGGGGATGGGCGGCGGCGGGTTTGCCGTCATCTATGTCGCCAAGGAACACAAGGCCTACGCGCTGGATTTCCGAGAACGCGCGCCGGCCGCCGTGAGGCCCGAGATGTACCTGCGCGACGGCAAGGCCGATCCGCTGTTGTCGACGCAAGGTGGCCTGGCCGCCGGCGTGCCAGGCGAGGTGCGGGGCCTGGGCGAAATGGTGCGCCGCTGGGGAAAGCTGCCCTTCGCCAAATGTGCGGAGCCGGCCGAACACCTGGCCAAGACCGGGTTTCCCGTTTCGTGGAGGCTCGCCGAGGCTCTGCAGTCGCTTCCGCGCCAGCCCTCTCAGGGGGATTCTGCGTTCGCGCAAGTGTTCGTCGCCAAGACGGCGAAGGAAAACGAGATCGCCAAGCGACCCGATCTGGCGTGGACGCTGGGCAAGTTGCGCGCCGGTGGTCCCGATGTTTTCTACCGCGGGGAGATCGCCGACGAGATCGTCAAGGCCGTGCGCGCCGGCGGCGGCGTGATGACCGCCGATGACCTGAAGACCTATGCCGTCGTCGAGCGCCCGCCGCTGGCCACCACGTACCGCGGCCTGCGCGTCATCTCCATGCCGCCGCCCTCGTCGGGCGGAACGGTGCTGGTCGAGACGCTGGGCATCCTGTCGGCCCGGTTTCCTGACGACGCCGCGCTGGTCAAGCTGGGCCGCAACTCGTCGGCGTACCTGCACGTGCTGGCCGAGGCCTTCAAGCACGGCTTCGCCGATCGGGCGCGGTTTCTTGGCGATCCGGATTTTGTCGCCATCGATCTGGAACACCTCACCGATCCGGCCTACCACCGCAGCCTGGCCGCGCGGATCAAGGACGACGGCGTGCTGCCGCGCGATCAGTACGGAACGCCAGAGGCGCAGGCGCCGCCCGCCTTGCACCGGGACGGCGGCACCACACACCTGGCGGTGATCGACGCCGACGGCAACGCCGTGTCGCTGACCACCACGGTGAACCTGGGCTTTGGCGCCCACCTGGTGGCGGGCAAGACCGGCATCCTGCTGAACAATCAGATGGATGATTTTTCCGTGCAGCCCGGCGTCCCGAACGCGTTCGGTTTGATCGGCAGCGTGCAAAACGCCGTGGCCCCGGGCAAGCGGCCGCTGTCGTCGATGACGCCGACCGTGGTGCTGGACGGCGATCGGGTGAAGTTGGTGGTGGGCGCGGCGGGCGGTCCCACCATCATCACGGCGACGACGCAGGTCTTGCTGAACGTGGTCGACTGGAAGCTGGACGCCCAGGCCGCGGTGGCGGCGCCGCGCATTCACGACCAGTGGTTCCCCGAGTTGGTGCTGGTGGAAAGCGACATCCCGGGCGACGTCGTCGAGGGCCTTGCCCGCCGCGGCCAAAAGTCCAAGGAACTGTCCAAGATCGGCGTGGCCAACGTGATCGTGCGAACGAACAAGGGCCTGGAGGCAGGCGCCGAACCGCGCAGCCCCAGCGCCCCGGCCGGTGACTAGAGAGCGCGGCGCCGACGCAAAGGTCAGGCACTAGCCCTATAATCGCGCCCCATGCCAGCCCGTCGCATTCGCAAAGTCCTGATCGCCAACCGGGGCGAGATCGCCTGTCGCGTGATTCGCGCCTGTCGCGAGGCCGACATCGCCACCGTGGCAGTTTATTCAGACGCCGATCGCGGCGCCTTGCACGTGCGCATGGCCGACCAGGCGGTGGCCATCGGGCCAGCGCCCGCTCGCGAGAGCTACCTGGTGGTGGAGAAGCTGATCGGCGCCATCAAGCAGACCGGCGCCGACGCGGTTCACCCCGGGTACGGTTTCCTGTCCGAGAACGCCGATTTCGCCGAAGCCTGCGCCGCCGCCGGCGCCACCTTCATCGGCCCGCCGCCCTCCGCCGTTCGCGCCATGGGCGGCAAGACGTCGGCGCGGGCCCTGATGCAGGCGGCGGGGGTGCCGGTCGTTCCAGGCGACAACGGCCCCGACGGTCGCGGGTTCGCCAACGTCGCCGAGGCCAAGGCCGCGGCGGCGCGCATCGGTTATCCGGTGATGCTGAAGGCGGCGGCCGGCGGTGGCGGACGCGGGATGCGCCTTTGCGACAGCGAGGACAAGCTGGAGGCAGCGCTGAGCAGCGCGCGCCGCGAGGCCAAGGCCGCGTTTGGCGACGACGCCGTCTATCTGGAGAAGGCCATCGTTCGCCCGCGCCACATCGAGATCCAGGTCTTCGGCGACGAGCACGGCGGCGCCGTCCACCTTTACGAACGCGACTGTTCCATCCAGCGGCGCAACCAGAAGGTCATCGAGGAGTCGCCTTCGCCGGCCATCGACGACGATCTGCGGGCGCGCATGGGCGAGGTGGCGGTGCGGGCGGCGCGCTCGGTCGGCTATGTGGGGGCCGGCACCATCGAGATGTTGTTCGACAGCGCCTCGCGCGGTTTTTACTTCCTGGAGATGAACACCCGCCTGCAGGTCGAGCACCCGGTGACCGAACTGGTCACCGGCGTCGATCTGGTCCGCTGGCAACTGGCGGTGGCCCAGGGCGAAAAGATCCCGCTGGCCCAGGGCCAGATCCCGCGCCGGGGCGCCGCCATCGAGTGCCGGGTCTACGCCGAGGACCCGGTGAAGTTCTTGCCGTCGCCGGGAACCATCACGTCGCTGCGCGTGCCGGCCGGGCCGGGCATCCGTGACGATTCGGGCGTGGTGGCGGGCAGCGTGATCTCGGTGCACTACGATCCGATGATCTCCAAGCTGTGCGTCTGGGCGGACGCGCGGCCGGCGGCCATCGATCGGATGCGCCGGGCGGTCGGCGAGTATCACGTGGGCGGCATTCGCACCAACCT
>JAXDMH010000014.1:0-9321 GCA_034666225.1 Myxococcales bacterium | reverse complement strand
TCGTCGGTGCTGGACAAGCTGATCACGGCCGGCCCGCGCACCACACTGGTGCCAGCAACCGCCTGCCTGGTGGGCCGGCGCTTGTCGCTGCTGACCCTCGCTGAAGCGCCGGCGCTGCTGCTGGGAGCGGAGGCGACGGCGCTGGCCGCGGGCCTCGGTGCCGGCGGACGCCTGGCGGCGGCGCAGGACGTGTTCGTGGCGCGGCTGAATCAACAGGCCACGGAGCCGCGTCCCGCCGAGCGCGAACGTTACCTGGTCCAGCAGAGCGCGAACTGGGCTGCGGCGCCCCGGGGCGGCGTGGCGCCGCAGCTGGGGTTGTGCAGCATCGTGATCCTGGTGCGCGACAACTTGCTGCTGACCACCGAGTGCATCGAGTCGATCTATCGCCACACCGCGCAGGATTTCGAGCTCATCCTGATCGACAACGGCTCGGCGCCCGACGTGCCGGCCTTCGTCGCCGGCCTGCAGACGCGGCACAGGAATGTGGTCAGCGTTCGCAACCCCGAGAACGAAGGTTTCCCTTTTGGCGTCAATCAGGGGCTGGCGGCGGCGCGCGGGGAATACGTCGTCCTGCTGAACAACGACGTGGTGGTGACGGCGGGATGGTTGGGCCGGCAGCTGGCCGTGCTGGGCGCCTGGCCGGAGATTGGCCTGGTGGGTCCGGCCACCAACGCCACCAGCGGGCCGCAGCTGGTGGGGACGGCGACCTACGCCGGTCTGGGCGCCGTCGACGCGTTCGCCGAGCAGTGGGCCCTGGAGCACGCCGGCGAGATGGCATTTGTTCCGCGGCTGACCGGCCTGTGCATGGTGATGCGCCGGTCGCTGGTGGAGACCATCGGCGGCTTTGACACCATCTTCGGCGTCGGCAACTGCGAAGACGACGACTTTTGCCTGCGCGTGCTGCGCAGCGGCCGGCAGATCGCCATCGCTTATGACGTCTTCATCCACCACCACGGCAGCGCCACCTTCAAGGCCATGAGCCTGCGCCCGAGCGAGCTGGTCACCGACAACTGGGCGCTGTTCTGCCAGAAATGGCAGCACGACAGCGGCGTTCACACCAGCGAAGCGCTGCGGCAGCTGGCCGACAGAGGCCCCTTCGACGCCGACGCCGATTTCATCCCCGTCGACTATCGGGCCGTCTTTCACGCAGGCGCGCCGCCCCTGGACGTCGAGACCAGCCGGTCCATTCGCTTGCTGTGCGTTCCTGACTGGCGCGACGACGGCTGGACGACGACGGTGGAAGCCATCCTGCGCACGTTCTCGAACCACGATCCGCTGGCTGTTATCGTCCGCGTCGATCCGCCGAACCCGGCGACCGTCGAGCGGGCCGTGGAGGCCATCAAGGCCTTGCTGGCGCGCCTGGGAAAGACCGTCGACGAGGCCCCGGATATCGTCATCGAAGCCAGCGCACTATCGCCGCGCCGCCGCGGCGGCCTTTACACCGCGGCCAGCGCGTACGTCCACTGCCCGGGCGGCCGCGACCACTACAACGCCCGCGAGGCCGCCGCCTGCGGGTTGCCGTTGCTGCCCGCCACGCCCGAAGACCTACGCCGCTTCGTCGACCAGCACCGCCCGTAACGCTCTAGTGATCCTCGTCGTGGTGCGGATCTTCGTATTGCGGCTCGGGCGGCTTGGCAGGGGGCGGTTCGGATTGTTTGTTGGCGGCCGAGCCGTCGGAGTCGCCGGAGATCATCGCGCCGGCGGTCAGCATCAGGCCTGAGATCGACGCGGCGTTCTGCAGCGCCACGCGCACAACCTTGGTCGGGTCGACGACGCCGGCTTTCAACAGATCTTCGTACTCCTCGGTGGCGGCGTTGAACCCGAAGGCGCCTTTGCCGGCCCGCACCTTGTGAACCACCATCACGCCGTCGACGCCGCAGTTGTCGGCGATCTGGCGCAAGGGCGACTCGAGCGCGCGGCGGACGATGTTGACGCCGTACTGGCGGTCGTCGTCGAACTTGAGGCTGTCCAGGGCGCTGGCGCAGCGAACCAGGGCCACGCCTCCGCCGGGGACGATCCCTTCCTCGACGGCGGCGCGCGTGGCCATCAGGGCGTCCTCGACGCGCTCTTTCTTTTCCTTCATCTCGCCTTCAGTCGTGCCGCCCACCTTGATGATGGCCACGCCGCCGGCCAGACGGGCCAGGCGTTCGTGCATCTTCTGCTTGTCGTATTCAGAGTTGCTCAGCTCCATGGCGCGGCGAATCTCGGCCATGCGCCCGGCGATGGCGTCCTTGGTCCCCAGGCCCTCGATGATGGTGGTGTTGTCGACGTCGACGATGACCTTCTTGGCCTGGCCCAGGTCCTCCAGGCTCACCGCCTCCAGCCTGATGCCGGCGTCCTCCATGATCGGGTTGGCGCCGACGACGACGGCGATGTCGCGCAGGGTCTCCTTGCGGATGTCGCCGAAGGCGGGCGCCTTGACCGCGCAGCACTGGAACGCGCCGCGCAGCTTGTTCACCACCATGGCCGCCAGGGCTTCCCCCTCGACGTCCTCGGCGATGACCAGCAGCGGCCGGTTCTGGCTGAGCGCCAGCTCCAGCACCGGCAAGAGATCGCGCAGCGCCGAGATCTTTTTTTCGAAGACCAGGATGTACGGCATCTCCAGCTGGCAGAGCAGCTCTTCGGCGTTGGTGATGAAGTAGGGCGAGTTGTACCCGCGGTCGAACTGCAACCCGTCGACGGCGTGCAAGACGGTCTCGACCGACTGGTTCTCCTCGACGCTGATGACGCCGTCCTTGCCGGTCTTCTCCATGGCCTCGGCCAGGATCTCACCGACCTCGGCGTTGCCGTTGGCGCTGATGGTCCCCACCTGGGCGATCTCTTTTTTGCCCTGCACCGGCTTGGAGAGCTTCTTCAGCTCTCTGACGATGGCGTCCGTGGCGGCGTCGATGCCACGCTTGAGGTCGATCGGTTTGTGGCCGGCGGCGACCAGGCGCGCCCCCTCGACAAAGATGGCCTGGGCCAGCACGGTGGCGGTGGTGGTGCCGTCGCCGGCGGCGGCGGCGGTCTTGATGGCCACCTCCTTGACCATCTGCGCGGCCATGTTCGTGAACGGCTCGTGAAGGTCGATCTCGCTGGCCACCGTGACCCCATCCTTGGTGGCGACCGGTGTCGACCAGGGGCGGTCCAGCACGACGAAGCGCCCGCGCGGCCCCAGCGTCACCTTGACCGCGTTGGCCAGCACGTTGACACCCTCCGCCACCTTCCGTCGCGCCGAATCCGAGAAAATGATCTCTTTAGGTCCCATGCTTCTCCTTCGGGTTTGCCTGCCGGCCCGGCGCTCGCTGCTGACGTCCGCGTCGCTGCGGAGGTTAGAGCCGGTCCGGTGACCGTGCGAAAAAAGAAAGCATGAGCCGTCTGATCGGTCAAGACCGACGATGGGCGAAGAACGACAGTTTGTCGTCGGAGACGAGGATCCCGGGGGCGAGCGCCAGGTCAGACCGCCAGGCGGGGCGCCGGGACGGGCAGAGGGGTCCGGAAGGCGGCGACAGGCGCCGGTCCATCCAGCCCGGCCCGGGGTGCCGCCACCACGCGGTCAAAGCACAGCATGGTCGGCCGGGTGGACGCGAAGCGACCGGTCGCCCCCTGCAGGGCGGCGTCCAGCGACGGCGGGTTGGCAAAGTTCAGGCTGCCCAGGAGGCGCCGCAGCTCGTCGGCCCGGTACAGGACCGACGATGCCGACAGCGGGCGGCCAAAGTCGTGCTCGGCGTTGCCCCAGGCAAACCGGTAAAGCCCGTGGGCGAACCGGGTCATGGTCGGGATGCGCTGGGCGTGGCCCGACCGTTGCGAGATGGTGGCGTTCTCACCCAGCGACAGGGCGCAGCCGATGGCGCGTGGGTCGGTGTCCAGGGCGCG
Organism: Myxococcales bacterium; assembly: GCA_034666225.1. Lineage (GTDB taxonomy): Bacteria > Myxococcota_A > Polyangia > Fen-1088 > Fen-1088 > DATKEU01. The sequence continues at coordinate 5,466 of JAXDMH010000014.1, read as the reverse complement.
CGAGCCGTCCGTCAGCCGAAAATCACGCACAAACACCGCATCGTCGTTGATCAGCAGGACGTGGCGGTGCGGCCCCAGCAGCGCGCCCAGCTGTTTGGAAAAGTCGCTCTGGCAGACCATGGTGACGAACGGATGCTCGGAAGCAATGTCGTGGTACAGGCGCTGGTCCTCGGGGCTTTTCGCCTTGTACAGGACCTTGACGTCGACCTGGGCCTTGTCCTGGCAGTGGCGGGCAAAGGTGCGCAGGGTCTGGTCCACCGTGGCGGCGCCCTTGGCGCTGAAGATCAGGACCAGCGTCTCGGCGGGCCCGGCGTCTTCCTGGTCCGTTGCCTCGGGAAGGCCGGCCAGCTGCAGGGCGGCGCGCCCGCAGGCGGGATCGATGGTCAGCGCGCGGTGAAAGAACAGGCGGGCGTCCACCGGTTGCCCGGCGGCGATGCTGATGTCGCCGGCCAAGATCAGGGCGTCGACATCATCGGGATCGGTCACCAGCACGGGGGCGACGACCTTGCCGGCCTCTTCCCAGTCGCCGCTCTCCAGCAAGATGGCGGCGCGCGTGCGGCGATAGTCGGGTTTGGCGGGATCGATCTCGACGGCGATCCCCGAGGCGATGGCCGCCGGCTGTAGCCGGCCAATCGCCTGGTGCAGGACGGCCAGATCATTCCAGGCCTCGGCGATGGCGGTGGAAATGCCAGCGGAGCCGGAGGCGCCAGCGGAGCCGGAGGCGGCAGGGTATCCAGCGACGAAGCGTTCAATCTCGGCGATGGCCAGCGTCAGCTCGTCCTTGGCCAGCAATCCATTGACCACGGTCAGGCAAGCCTGGTACGCCGTCGTCGGATCGGCCGTCCGCAAGGCCGCCTCGATGGCTTCGAAGTTGTCGCGGATGATCGTGGCCAGCGACGCCTCGTCAGGGCAGCGTTCGGCGGCGCGCACGATCGCTTCCCGCGCCTCCGCCAGCTGGCCGGTCTGGTAATAGATCACGGCCAGGTCGTTGTGCGCGATGGCCATCTCTGGATCCGCGTCGACGATGGTGCGCATGCGCTCCAGCGCTTCCTGCGCGCGCCCGGCATCGACCAGCATGCTCACGACGCCCAACCGGGCTTGATACTGCTCTTGGCGACTGGCTGCGTTTTTCATGACACGCTCCTGGTGGGTCCGTTCCAAAACAGCAAGGAACTGCAAGGAACAGCAAGGAAGGTGCCAGCGCGGCCCGCGAAACCTGCGGCCTTGCGCGCGTCAGAGTTCTGGCGCCGTCGTCGTTTTTGACACCTGGCGCTTTCTTGGAGGAAGCGCTCAAGTTCGGCGTCGTTCTGTCGATGCCCTCAGGGTAAGCCATGGCTGACATCGAGACCGCCATTCAGACTGCTACCTCGGATCGCAACGCGAACAACTATGCCGTCGGCGTCCTGCGCAAGTCGCAGGACCAGCAGCGCCTGGTCGGCGAGATGGCGGTTCGCTTGATCGATCAAAGCGGGCAGGTCGCCGAGCCGCAGATGACGAAAACGCCCGACGGACACATCTCCGTCCGCGCCTAACGGCCGCGTTTCAGTTCGTCCAGGGCGGCGCGGGCGGCGGGCACGTTGCCAAGACCGATCTCTGCCTTGGCCAGCTGGGCCAGCACCGCCGGACGATCCTCGGCGCCGGCCGCCAGCGCGCGCGACAGGTGCTCGCGTCCCTGCGCGAAACGTCCCTGCTCGACGTAGGCGCGCCCCAGCAGGAAGTTCGTCAGCCACAGGTCTGGATCGCCGGTCAGGCTCGGTTGCAGCAAAGCGACGGCGCGATCGACGCGGCCTTCGCGCAGCGCGATCAGGGCCAGCCGGGCCACCGGCAAGGCAAAGCTGCTGTTTTGCGAGGCCGCGTCTTCGTAGAAGGCGCAGGCCTCGGCCAGGCGACCGGTTGCTTCCGCCATTTCGCCAAGGCGCATCTGTGCCGCGCCGAAGGTCGGGGCCAGATCGCGACAGTGCAGAAACGCCTGCGTCGCTTCCGCCAGCGCGCCGGCAGCCTGCTGCTGGACGCCGATCAGAAAGGCGGCGTTGCACGACCGCGGGTTCAACTGCAACGCCCGACGCAAGGCCGGCAGCGCCTGCGCCGGCTCGCTCTCGGCGCCGCCCAGAAACAGCCAGGGCAGATAGAAGCGCGGCTCGGCCCGGGTCGCCTCGGCAAAAAGGCGGCGCGCCTCGTCGGCGTGGCCGCTCTGCTGCTGGCGCAGGCCATCGTACAGCAGGCGTTCCGTGTCGCCGTCTCCGGCGGCCAGATAATGCGATCCCTCGAACGTCCAGCCGCCGTCTGGAATGGCCCGCGGTCCGGCGCCGGCGCCCAGCGCTGGCAGTCCCGCTGCCGACGCCACCGACTGGCAGAATTCCAGGCGGGCGGCGGCGTGAGTCTGTTCCCGTCGCTGCTCCGCCACCAGCTGGCGCGCGGTTTCCGTCATACGCCGTCGCTCGACGGGGTGAGCCACCGACCAATCCAGCGCCTTTTCCAGGCTGGCCAGATCGCCGAATAGCCAACCGTTGACGCCCGGCTGGATCGTCTGCCGGTACGGTTCCAGGTCCGAACAGAGGGCCAGCACGTCATGCGCCGCGTACTCGAGAAACTTCACGTCCGACCGGCAGCGGTTGAATGGTGTCGGCAACAGCGGCGCCAGCCCGACGTCAAGTCGACCCAGGAATTCATAGTACGCGTCGATGCTGCCGCCCGGCGTGAACGAGAAACGGCCGGCGGGCAGCCAGGCAAACAGCTCGCGAAAGGACGGATCGCCCATGATGGCCAGCGACACCGTCTCGTGCCGCCCCAGGAACGACTGCAGTGCCGGCAGCATCCAGCGCAGGTCCTCGCGGTGACCAAGCGAGCCGCCCCACCCGATGGTGAGCGGTCCGTCCGCCCGCGCGCCGGGCGGACGGGGCGGCGGCATCTGCCACAGCTGGTTGCCGAAGACGGCCCGCCGCGCGTTGAGATGCCCGAATCGTTTCTGCAGCGCCTCGACGGTGAACTGCAGAAAATCCGCCTGGCGAGCCAGCTGCGACGACAGACTGCGCGAGACCAGGTTGCTGGCCAGATACGCCGTCGGGTTCCACGGCTGCGGCGCGAGAAAGTGATCATTGATCTCGTACCCGGTCAGCCGCCCCGCCCGCCGCCGCGCCTCGATCACCGGCAGAAAATCGGCGTCCACGACGTCGCACAGGATCAGGACGTCGGCTTCGGTCAAAAGGCCGGTCGTCGATAACGCCGGCGACAGCAGCGATCCGCTGACCACCGTGACGTCGGGCAGCTGGCCCAGGGCGCGGCAGGGCTGCAGCGTGCGATAGATGTGATCGCCTTGCCGGCCTCGGTTGGGCGACTCGACGTGGGCGACGACGATCGAATCGCTGCTGGTGCTCACGACCGGCGGGGCCGGGCGACCTCGCCACTGTCGAACGTCGCGGCGTTCATGCGCTGGTTGGTGGGAACGGCATTGGCGAAACGCGCCTCCTCTGCCTGAAAGTCGGCGGCGAACAGGGCGCGGACCAGCTGGAGGGTGGCGCTGGCGCCGCCCGTCGTGTGCGGGTGGACGGCGGCGGCGAATTCGGCTGCGCTTTGATAGCGCTGCGCCGGATCGGTCTGCAGGGCCTTGGCCACGATCTCGGCGCAGGGGCCGGGCAGGGCGGCGATGCGGGCCAGCTCCTCGGGCCCGGGCCCGGTGGCCGCCTTGACCAGCAGCTCGTACGTGGTGTTGCCCTGGTAAAGGATCTCGCCGGTCAGGCAATAGAACATCACCAGTCCCAGCGAAAACAGATCGGCGCGCGCGTCCGTCTCGGTGCCGCGCGCCTGTTCGGGGGCCATGAAGCTGACGTTCCCCTTGACCACGCCGTGCTGGGTCTTGGTGACCCGCCCCTCGGCCTTGACGATGCCAAAGTCGAACAGCTTGACCTCACCGCGCGCCGAGACCAGCACGTTGCTGGGCGAGACGTCGCGGTGAACGATCCCCAGCGGCTTGCCGACGTCGTTGAGGCGTCCGTGCGCGTACTCCAGCGCCTTCAACGTCTCGTGCACGACGTACATCACCACCGGCACCGGCACGGTGTGCCCTTGCTTCTCCACAACCCGCGCCGTCAGGCGAGCCAGGTCGCGGCCCAGGATGTACTCCTGGGCCAGGAAGTATTCGTCGTTCACTTTTCCAAAGTCGAACACCGGGACGATGTTGGAATGGACCAGCGTCGATCCCAGGTTGGCCTCGTCGATGAACTGGGCCACCACGTTCGGCTCGCGGGCCAGCTCGGCGCGCAGGCGCTTCACCACGAACGTGCGGCGAAAACCTTCGGCGCCGAAGGTGACCGCGGTGTAGACCTCCGCCATGCCCCCTTCGCCCAGGCGATCCAGCAGGCGATAGCGGCCGAACATGACGGCGTCCGCTGTATTTGGTGTCTTCACCGACTCGGGTGTGCCGCGATGAATCTCGGTGGCCGCCGACCCCAGGGCCGCCGTCGATCGGACGGCGGCAGCCTGGCTGGGCCGGGGCGGCGTCAGGCCCGGCGCCGAACCGTAACCATATCCCTCGGTGGTGCCCCCGGTGGACGCCGACATGGCGGGGGCCGGCGCCGCGGACCGCCGCCGAAGCCCAAAGAACAGAGCGAGGATCGAGCCCAGACCGGCGACACCCCACACCACGCTCTTGGCCGTGGCGGCGCTGCTGGCCGCCTCTTCCACGGCGGCGCCGGCGCCAGCATATGTCCACAGCCACAGGTTGGGCGCCAGCTGGCTGACCGCGGCGGCCCACGTCGCCTCCGCCGGCTCGAACAGCGATCCGGCGCGCTCCTGGCCCAGGGCCCGGTGCAACAGCTCGCGTTCATTCGCGGCGCCGGCATCAATGACGACGCTCTTGCCGTCGCTGAGCATGACGGCGCCGTGAACCTTGTCGACCAGGAAGCGCATCGACGCTTCGTCGATCGGTTTGGCCAGAACCAGCACCGCCGGTTCACTGCGGTCCGGGTTGCTGACCGTCACGGCGGCGGCCGCATAGGGCCAGCCTTTGCCCAGCACGATCTCGGCGACGGCCTCGCGTTTTTGCCGTGCGCCGCGGATCAATGAATCGGCGACGAACTGCGAGCCGGCCATCCCCTCGACGACGTCCAGCTTTTCGCCCTTGAACGAAACCGCATAGACCCGGAACTCACGCCGGTAGGGGGCCCACCACTCCTCGGTCCTGAACACGTCGCTCAGCGTCGCGGCGTCGACGTTGCCGCGCAGGGCGGCCGCAAAGCGCGGGTTGGCGGCCGCGTTGTCGATCTTGAACTTCAGCTCGTGAACGTGCGAGGCCAGCGCTTCGTTGGAGCGCAGGCCGGCCGTCTCGGCGGCGCGGGCGCTCTCTTTTTTGACCGAGCGATTGCGGTTGGCGTCGATGGCGCGCGCCGCCGCGGCTGCCGCGCCCAGAGCGGCCGCCGCCACGATGATCGCCACCAGACGTTTCACGACGTGATTGTTGCCTTCGCAAGA
>JAXDMH010000013.1:0-14866 GCA_034666225.1 Myxococcales bacterium | reverse complement strand
TCGATCTCGTCGATGAAGACGATGCACGGGGCATGCTTTCGCGCCTTTCGAAACAAGGACTTCACGCGCATCGAACCCAATCCCACAAACATCGCGGTGAAGTCGCCACCGGTCGCTGGAATGAAGTGTACTTTGCATTCGCCGGCTAAGGCCTTGGCGAGCTGTGTCTTTCCGGTGCCAGGAGGGCCGGATAGCAGTACTCCTTTGGGAGGGCGAGCACCGAGCGCGGTGAACGCTTTGGGGTCCTTGAGATAGGACTTGATGTCCATGAGCGCCGATTTAGCTTCTGCGGCGCCAATGACATCATGAAACGTAACAACAGACTCAGTTCGGGAGAATCCAAATCCGTTTCCACGATAGACACGGAAAGCTTGTATGCCGAGGACTGAGAAGAGAGCGATGGTCAGCAGCAGACCGAGGTCCAGGTGCCAGCCCTTGGCGTTACGGATATCTTCACTGACGACTGCCAGCGGAAATGCGTCGGTCTGACCCTTCTGATAGTACGTCAGAGCGAGGCCGGAAAGCCTTCCAGAGTCGTCGCTGACAAAGTACCTGTGCCCGACTCGTGTAGATACGAACATTCCCGAAGGCGCGATCGCCAGGCCTGCAACATTATTTCTTTGAATGTCCAGAATGAGGATTGAAACGTCGCGCTCGGTGACCGTCCACAAGGCTGGATCGCTGCGCATTTGCAGCAACATCGCGTTCAGCGCGACCGGTTTTTGAGCCCTGGCAAGAAACCTGGTCGAGAAGACCGCGCCCACCCCTGCCAGGAGCAGCGCGCCAAGGATCAGGTAGTGCCACTGCTTCTTGGGGAGTAATTTGTTCATCAGAGGCGAGCTCGCCGACGAAAGCCCGAAGATAGGTATCGGCAGAGTTCAGAGGGGGCTTTACCCTGGCCTGGACGCCGGGAGGGGTAGGCCGAAGAAGCGCGGTTTCTCCGCCCGGGTCGTCATTGTTTGTCAGGCCCATTTTTTCGTGCAGGGACAGCGGGGGGCTCAGGCGAGGTACATTGCCGGGACATGCTCGCGCGAGACACGACGCTCGAAAGCCACGAGGCCCAGCTGCGCGCCTATCGGCGCCTCGGCGCTCCGGGACGCGCGCGCCTGGCCGCGAGATTGTCGTCGGATGTGCGGGAACTGACGCGGGCCGGGATCCGCTCCCGTCACCGCAATTACACCGATGAGGAGGTCGAACTCGCGCTTCGCCGCATCTTGCTGGGCGACGACCTTTTTCGCCGCGCCTGGCCGGCCGGCCCGCTCCTCGCGCCATGAGCGACGAGGGCGCAGGCGCCTTTCTGATTCGCCTGACCGCCAAGCTGGCTGTCGCGGGCGTGCCCAACATGGTGGTCGGCTGGGGGTGGCAGCCAGCTTCAATTGCGCGACGTCTCCGGGATCCTGCAGCTCCGCGGAGAGGAACTGGACTTCGCCTACATCGAACGCTGGGTGACCGAGCTTGGCCTGGGCGATCTCTTGCGACAGGTGCGCGACGACGCGCGGTCACCGGCGTGACGTCGAAGCAGTCCACGTTGGCCGGATGCCGGTCAGTCGAACGTGGCGAACCAGAGGTTGTGGCGTCCCCGCACAACCTTGCCGGGCGTCGGTTTGCTGCCCGCGCGGCCGTGAATCTCAACCCACCTTGATCTGGCGAGCATGAATCGTGTGCCGGTCGCGGGGCCGGTGGCTGCCTCAATCTCCACGACTTGCTTGAGCAGGTGGCTGACGACGAACGTGCATTCTTCGGCCGAGGACGCGGCGTCTGGGCGGGCGAGGATGCCCATGACCACTGGTCCAGCGTACCAGCCGACCAGACAGGACCAGACAAGGGCGACGGTCAGGATGCGACCTAGAGCCTGCGGCACGGCCAACAAAGCGGGAATCGCTCCGACCAACATCCACACCGCCGCACAGATGGCGGCAGCGACGAACGTCAGATTTGTGACCTGCAGATACCGGCGGCCCGGCAAAAGAAGCCCGTGAAGGCCAATCGCCGCGAACGGCAAGACGAACCAGACCACGATCAACGCCAGCGCGGAAATCGCCGGTCGCCCGGACCGAAACAGGTCAGCGTTCATCGGCTATTTTCCTGTGCTTCTGCCGAGCGGACGTGGTGCTGGTGCGGGATCAACCGGGCCATTGAACGCCATACTTGATGAGCGAGCGCTTTCCAGGCCCAACCGGCGTCGCCTCTCGATGTTCACCAACCCAGACCACGGACACGCGATCCAGTTCCGGCTGGACGAAAACGGTGCGGATTTTGGCGTCGAGCGAGATCGGTCTCCCTCCTGGCATCTGAATAGCGAGAACCGGGGTCTCTCGGGCCAGCGTGAAATCCCAGGACGCTTTCTGGGGGTGCGCATTGACAATGCTGACCGGGGCGCCAGGGGCGACGCTGGGCGTGCGCATGCCCAGCGCCGCCTGTTGGGCCGAGCGTAGGTCAAATCGCTGCTGCAACGGCGCATGGGGAGCTATGGACTCGACGTTCAGTGCTTTGACCGTCACCTCGAAAAAGCTGGCTGGCGGACAAGCGGTGGCATCGTACGGCGAAGGAACGCCCAGCATGGCGCTGCGCGGGAAATTGCCGTACGAAAGCCAGCCTAGTCCCGCCACGAAAGGACCCGCCGGCCAGCGATCAGGGCTGCCAATGGCGAGACGGTCGGGCGACAGAAGCTGCAGGGGCTCTTCGATAGAAGGAAGGCCACAGCGCTCGAGCGCCTCGTCGGTGGCCTCGATGAGGTACCCCTTGCCGGCTCGGTTGCGTGGATAGGCGTAACGGCCGAAGCGTGGGTTGTACGGTTTTTTCGCTTCGGCGCAGAATCCTTCAAGAGGATCGCCATGGCGAGCCAGGGCCACGCTATCGAAGCCGCCGTAGGCCGATGTCCAATCCAGCGGAACTTCTTCGATGGGCGTCGGATCGCTGAAACGCAGCCTCCCACCGGGGCCGCGATAACAGACGCGCGTTCCGAAGACGCGCAGCTTGCGATCCAGGTTACCCACGCGCAAACGTAGATCGAACGAAGGTGTCGGGCGGAGAACCCGTGCCTTGCCTTCGATCACCACGTCGACCTCCTGCCGGTTCAGCACCCCGTCAACGTCGTGAAGGAGCATCGCCTGATCTTCCGACAGGCGTGGGATTTCTACGATCGGGACTTGCTCGTCGAGCACCACACACCGCTGTCCGACGACACGATAGGTCCGCTTGGCGATGATACCAACCTGGGAACCCCTTGCCGGATGATCGACGACGGCGACCATGGATAGGCGGGGCGCCGGCGCCGTCTCTGCGCCGGCGCTCATCGGGGGCCCGGCGAGGCGCTGGGAGCGGGTGGGGTGGGTGGGGTGGACGACCCGCTTGCGGACGGCGGCGCTGTCGGGGCAGGGGAGGGTGAAATGTAATCGTTGACGGCGTCGTTGAGGGCTGCCCCGTAAACGTTGCCGGGTGCCCATGAAAATGAATAGCCGAGCGGGCTGCCAATCATCCATCCCACGACTTGTTCGGCAGCTTTGCCCAGAAATTCCGCGGCGGTGGGAAAAGCCGCCGCGGCTACACCGGCGACCAGCATGATTTCAAGGCCCCCGGCCACCTCGGCCAGGATACCCGCCACCACCGCTCCAGCGCCTGCCACCAGTCCTTGGGCGATCTTGCCCGACAGGTATGTCACGGCGATGTCGGCGATCATCGCCGCGAACCCGGCCAGGCAATCGGCCAATGAAAAGCCGGCCATGACGGTGTTGAGCGATGCCACACAAATGCTGGTGGGCAGGGCGCACGGGGTATTGCAGTCGAGCTGCAGGTTCAATCCCGCTCCAGGAATAAGCGCCACCGCCATGCGAAGGCCCGCGCCATCGACGTCGACCTTGACCGAGGAGGAGCCAAACTCCGCTTTATTTCCGGCGCCGGCCCAGACCAGTGGCAATAGCGCGTTGGGCGCGAAATGGTAAATTCCCATTCCGATGTCGTGCTGACGCCCGAGAGCGTGCCCCCAGCCAGCCTTCACGGTGCTGGACGCCTTGCTGGTTGCCTTCATCGCAAAACCGATGCAATAGACGACCACGTGTGGAGCGGGTAGCGGCCCTACGGGCGGCGGCGGCGGGATCTGGTCATGGAAGTCGCACCCTGCGATCAGCTGGAAGGTATTGAGGGCATTGCAGGCGACGGGCACGTGTCACGCTCCTGGCAATAGTCGCGCCTTGCGAATCTCGCCGCGATTGTACGAGTAATTGAAGTGAGCGCGGGCGGTCAGGGTGATGCGCCCCAAATCAGTCCAGATGAAGACACCGTCGACGGTGGCTGGTGGTTCGGCGATGATCTGGGCGGCGACCTCGACCTCAAGACGAAAGATAAAAGGTGGCGGCTGGTAAACGAGTTCGACGGCCTGCAATCCGGCGATTCTGATCTCGGTGTCATCATCCAGTTTAGGCAAGATCAACTCTGGATGTGCGTTGTTGTTCAGCCGGGGCTTGAGCTGGCCAATGCTCGCCGCGCCAATAGCATCGGGCGGCTTCACACCCTCACGGGCACGCAAGCCCCAGAAGCATGGATAGGGCGCCCATCCGGCAACCGTTGGCTGATCGCTCCAGGCGCGTACTTGCGGTCCGTCGGCAAGCTCGACGTTGGGCAACGGCTTTCCGTCGGCGGCTGCCTCGGAAAGATAATATCCCCGCCCGACCGGATTGTCTGGCCAGACGACGTTCTCATAGTCGTGCACAGTTGCTCCACCGTAAGCGCGGGAGTAGGCGAGCGGCATTTCCACAAAATCCTGCGGCGCCGAGGGCACCAGCTGTGAGCCGGCGCGTGCCCAGCGACGGTCACCGAAAACCGTCAACGCTTTCCTATGCGCGCCGACCGCGATTCGTACCTGCGTACCACGCATCGGCCGCGCGGGGCGGACGGTGCCCATCACGCAGAGGTCCACACCGTCCTTGCGCGTAAAATTTTCGCCGTGAAAAATTCCGAAAGGCGTCTCCAAACGGTCGTCGAGGATCGGAATCTGCTCGGCGATGGGGCGCCACCGACGATCTGAGTCTTGTTCGAACGTACCCTTGACCACCAACGTCGCTTCGACGGGCAAGCTGGCGTCTCGCTGGAAACGAAGAATCCGCGCCGGAAATGGTGTTTGATTGTCAAGGTTCACGACTCAATCTTCTTAACAGCGTCTAGCAGCAGCTCGACGTCGCCCTGCTGTGCTGATGGTGGCAGCGTCAGTTCGGGGCCCTGCGGAACCCAGCCGGGAATTTCGTCGTCTCGATCGCAGTTGAGCAGAATCTGCTCGCCGCGCAACGCAACATCGTCGTTGGCTTCGATCACCACACTGCCGGCTTGTGCATGCAGCGAGATCTCCGCGGCCTGTACCGAAAAGCGCTCGCGAGCCTCGATCGAGAAACGATTGCAGCGAGCCACTACGTCCGTCGCGGCGGTGATCTCCAGCGCGGCGGCTGCAGCTCGAATGACCGGCCCGGCGGCCGTGAGGACGATCTCGACATGCACCGGCCCCTGCTGAGCGTTCTCGAGCCGCAAAAGCGCGCCTTTTTCCTTGGCCTCAAGAACGGCAGTCCATCCCAGTCCCAGGTGCACGCTGCCTGACGAGCTTGATGCTGCAGTTTCCCTCCCAACCTTGGCTACTTTTGACCGCATGAGCAGACGCTATTGACCAGCGCTTGAGGCGTCAAGGACGTTGTCGGTCGCATTTCGCTCTTGGTCTCGGCCTCCGTGGTGGAATCTTTTCACCATCGGCGAAGGCTGCTAGTAACCAGAACAGGAAACGTCGCCCGTTTGTAGCCAACCTGCGCCCAATTCAAGTCGGTAGCACGTGCGGCACGGGTCCCTCTGGCGGCGTGCCCGTCACCGCGGAAGCTAGCAGGCGCGCGAGCAAAGGGTCCTTTTCGCCGAGTTCGTCGTCCTCCGTGACAGTCACCACGCCGTCGCCGGGCGCGGCCCACGGGGTCGATGATGCCACGGTGCTCGAGATGGCGTAAACCCGGTGCCGCGAAGTGGTCAGCGCCGCCGCGGCGTTCTCCGGCCGCAATGGCGGCGCCGCGTGAAACGCGGCCCGTCGCGCCGGGGCGTAAACACCGTCGAACAGCAGCGAGGCCGGATGCCGGTGTGCTCCCGTAGGAATTCTAAACGAATGGTTGGATTGAAAGCTCGCCGACCCGGCCGCCGTTCGGTGCGAGGCCGAGGACGATCCGAAAGTCCATCAACACTGCAATCGTTCCGTCGATGTCTCTCCAAACCGCTCGAAGAACGTCGTAGGGAATCGCAATCGCCTTTGTCTCGGATGAAGCTATTGGCACACGGGCGCCCCATCGAGCTGCTAACTTGGTTCGGGTGCGGCGCACCGGCGGCGCCAGGATTCGGGGCGCCTCAGCGCATTGGCGTGCCGCTACTTCGCACCCGTGCCGCCGCTGTCCTCGTCGCTGGCGTCGTCAGTGGGTGTGGCGCGGACGCCCAGGCCGTGCTCTTCCAGCTTGGCGTAGAGGAGGGGGCGGCCGATCCCCAGCAGGCGGGCGGCGGCGGAGCGGTTTCCTTTGGCCTGTTCCAGTGCGCGCGTGATGAGGCGGCGCTCCAGTCGCGCGGTGGCGGCGTGCAGGGACAGATCGTCGCCGTCGGCGCGGGTGTCGCCGCCAGCGTCAACAGGGGTGCGCGTTCTTGTCGCGGCGGCGCGCAGGGGTTCGGGCAGGTTCACCACGTCGATCACTTCGCCGCCGCACATCACGGCGGCGCGCTGCACGACGTGGAAAAGTTCGCGGACGTTGCCGGGCCAGGCGTGGGCCAGCAGCTGGGCCATGGCTTCTTCGGAAACGGCGCGGGCCGGGGTGCCGCGCAGAGCGTGGGAGACCAGCACGGGAATGTCGCTGCGGCGGGCGCGCAGGGGCGGCACCTCGATCTCGATGACGGCCAGCCGGTAATAAAGATCCTCGCGCAAGGCCGCCCCGCCGGCGGCGCCGGGACGGACCGGGCGGTTGGTGGCGGCCAGCAGACGGGCGCCGCTGGCCAGAGTTTCGTTGCCGCCCACGCGTTCGTACCGGCCCTCCTGCACGACGCGCAAAAGCTTGGTTTGCAGGGACGGGTCCAGATCGCCGATCTCGTCGAGGAACAGGGTGCCGTCGGCGGCGGTTTCAAAGCGGCCGCTCCGCCTGCCGCTGGCGCCGGTGAAGGCGCCCCGTTCGTGGCCGAACAGCTCGCTTTCGATCAGCGTGGGGGGCAGCGCGGCCAGATTGACGGCGACGAAGGGGCGCGCCGCGCGCGGCGAGTAACGATGAATGGCCCGGGCCACCAGCTCCTTGCCGGTGCCGGTCTCGCCGGTGATCAGGACGGCAGCGTCGGAGGCGGCGGCCCGCCCGATCAATTTCCAGACGGCCAGCATGGCGGCGCTGGTGCCGACCAGATCGCCGGGCGCATCGGCGGGCGGCGCGACGGTGGCGGTGGTCAGCACCAGGGAACGTTGTTTGATGGCGCGTTCGACCGTGGCCCGCAACGCCGGCAGGTCGAACGGTTTGGTCAGGTAATCGAAGGCGCCGTCGCGCATGGCGCGGATGGTCCGCTCGCTGTCGCCATAGGCGGTGGCCACGATGACCGGGACGTCGCGGGCCGGGCCGGCGCGCAGCTCGCGCAGGAAATCCAGGCCGTCGCCGTCGCGCAGGCGGATGTCCAGCAGCACGCAGTCGAAAGACGGCGGGCCGCCGTCGCTGGCGGCGGTGACGACCTGGCGCGCCTCCCGCAGTCCGGCCACGGCGATGGGCTGCAGGCCCATGGCGACGATGACGTCGGCCAACCCCTGGCGCAGGCCGGCCTCGTCCTCGACGATCAGGACCGCGGTCATGCGCTGGCCTTGTCGATCTCGTTGATGACGGCGGCGGCGACGGTGGAAGTGCCCGCGCCGGTCTCGCGCGGCAGCGCCAGATCGAAGCGGGTCACGGCGCCGTCACGCGCATAGGTGAGCGCACCGTCGTGGGCCTGGGCGATGGCGCGCGAGATGGCCAGACCCAGGCCGGTGCCGTCGGGTTTGGTGGTGAAGAACGGTTCGAACAGCTCACCGGCGCGCCCGGCCGGAAAACCGGCGCCGCGATCCAGGACGTGCAGGTGGATCTGACCATCGCCGCGGCGAGTGTCGCCCGCATCGACCTGGACGTCGACCTCCACGTCGACGACGCCGCCGTCGGGGGAGGCTTCGACGGCGTTGCGCAAGAGGTTGTCGATGGCGCGGGCCAGGCGATCGGCATCGGCGCTCACGATGGGCGGCGCCGGTCCGTCGCCGCTGACCCGGATGGTCACCCGGCGCAGGGCGGCCCAGGGTGCCAGGGCCTCGACCCGCCGGCGCGCCAGGTCGGACAGGTCCATGGGACCGCGCTGGCCGAGGGCCCGCCCCGACAGCGTCAACAGATCGGCGACCAGACCGTCCAGGCGCGCGATCTCCGCCGAGGCGTGGGCGATGGCCGCCGCCGCTTGCGGGGGAAGCGGCGGCGAAGAGGACGACGACGATGATGACGACGACGACGACGGCGACATCGCCAGATCCAACCTCAGCTTGATCGACGCCAGCGGGTTGCGGACCTCGTGCGCGACGCCGGCCACCACCCGGCCCAGCGCCGCCAGCCGTTCCTGCCGCGCCAGATCGCGTCCCAGCCGTTCCTGGCCCTGGCGGGCTTCGGCCAGGTGCTGGGCCAGTGTGGCGATCCCGTCGCCGATGGCGGCCAGCTCGCTGACCGGCGGGCGCGGCACGGGCGCCTTGAGATCGATGGCCAGGGCGCGCGTCGCGTCCAGCAGCATGCCGGCGCCGCGTTTCAATGTCACCAGCGACGTCAGCGCGGCGATCACCAGCAGCAGCGCCGACACGGTGAGGGCCGCGACCAGGACCCGCCAGCTGCGCAGATAGGGCGAGGGGCGGACGGCGCTGGCCACCCAGGCCATGCGACCGCCGGTGGTGGGTTGCGCGCTGGCGATGAGGCGCGCGCCGGGAATCTGTACATCGACATCGATGCGCCGCTGGGTGCGCTGGGCTTGCGTCGTCAGCTCAACCAGTGGTGGCCCCCAGGTCGGGGGGACGGCGGCGGCGATGGCCGCTGCGTCCGTCGTCAGGCCGCCGCGCATCCCGATGATGTTGGGTGGCGGCGAATCGGTGGCCGGCGGCGTGGCGGTCAAACGCGCCAGCTCTTCGGCGGTCGATTCGCGGGCACGTTCCAACCGCAGGGCGCTGCTGAGGGCGATGACCCGATAAAGGGCCAGCGCCGTCAGGCTGGACGTCAACACGCCCAGCACGGCCACCATCAAAAGGCCGTGGCGAATCGGTCGCCTGATGCGCACGGGGGAGTTTCCTAGCAAGACGGGTTCCGACGTCATAGCGCTGCCAGATGCGGCTGTCCGCCCGCAAATGTTGCATCCAAACCGGACAGCTGTCGTGTTTCCTGACAGTGGGGATGTCCTGGAACGGCGGCCGAGGCCAACGACTGCCCGCTGAAGGTGATGGACACACTGGATGGTTCTTTGCCCGCGCCTGACCGGACAGCATGGCGACCGTCGGCCGGTATTCGTCTGAATGTAGTATCTTTGCTACAATCCGCGAATGCAGCCCTTCGGCGACACGGTCCTGGCCTGGCGTTTGGCGCGCGGCATGACGCAGGCCGCGCTGGCGACGGCGGCGGGTGTGCCCCGCCCGAATCTTTCGGCGATTGAACGCGGCGAGCGCGAGGTGACCCTCAAGACCCTGCGCGCCTTGGCGGTGGCCTTGACGGTCAAGCCGGGCGTGCTGGCCGACGGCATCTTGCCTCATGCTGATAGGCGCCCCCTGACCCGGGCCGGTCTGGAGAGGGTGGCTCTGGCGGCGGTGCGAGACCTGACACTGCCCGACCCACGGGAGGCGACCCTGGCCAGACTGCTGAGAGCCGCGGTTCGCTCGCAGGTCGACAGCAAGTGGCGCTATCGTTCGGCGCGCAGCGCTGATCGCGCCTACTTCCTGCTGAAGACCTCCGAGACGCCCGAGACCGTGGCCAGCCTGGTCGAGCGTGTCGCTGGCGCGCATCGACGGACCCTGGGCCTGAGCCGGCGATGACCAGACGGCAAATTGAACGCTTTCTGGCGGTGCTGGCCCATGAACTGCCATTCGCGGCGCGCGCCTATCTGACCGGCGCCGCTGCCGGCGCGCTCTATGGCAGGGTCAGACCCAGCTTTGATATCGACCTGGGCATTCAGCTGCCTGGCCGCAGCCGGTCGCCACGATCCTGGGAAACGGTTCAGGCGGCGGTCGATAGAACGTGCAGCGTGACCAACATCCCCGCCAACGTTGCCGAGGACATTGACCGCTGGGGGATGATCACACTGCTCGATTATCGGCGGTCGTCCCGTCTTTACCGGCATTTTGGGCGATTGGAAGTCCGACTTCTTCATCCCCTCAACTGGTCGATCGGCAAACTGACACGCTATCTGGACGCGGACCTGGGCGACGTCATCGCCGTCTTCCGAAAACAGGGCGTCGCACCGCAGATGGCCGCCCGTATCTGGGGGCGGGCGTTGCGTGCCAGTCCGGCATCGACCTCGCAGTTTCGGTTTCGTCACAACGTGGAGACATTCTTCGAAAAACATGGTCGTTTGATCTGGGGCAAGACCTTCGATGCGGCGGTGGCGATCGCCGCTTTTCACCGGGCGTCGGCCATACCGTCGTCCCCGGGTCGCTCCTGACGCCGGACCGGCGGTCGAGGGGCAGCGCGCACCGTGCTGCATCCAAACTGGACAGGTGTCGTGTTTGGCGACGGTCAGGGTGGCCACGGACGGCGTCTTGACCGCCAGATTACGGGTCGCCTTGCGGGGCGATTTGGGTTTTTGGGCCTGGCCTGCTTGTTGCCCATGCGCAGGTTATCGGCGCATGGTCCCTTTCTTGAAACGTCTGTTGGTTTGCGGTCTTCTGGCCACGGCCCCGGCTGGCTCGGCGGGGGCGGCCGAGGCGGTCGGTCCCCCTTTGACGTTGACCCAGGCGGAGCAGAATGCGCTTCGGCATCAGCCGTCCGTTCGCCAGGCCCAGGGACAGACCGAGGCCGCCGCCGGTCGGGTCGAAGAAGCGCGGGCCGGTTATCTGCCTCAGGTCAGCGCCAGCGCCGCCTATCAGCGGACCACCGGCAATTTTGCCACGCGCCCCGGCGCCTTGCCGACGATGACGATGACGACCGCGCCGGTCAGCTGGACGCCCGCCTACAACTACTGGTCGTTCGGCCTGACGGGGTCGCAGCTGATCTACGATTTCAACGCCACGGCCGATCGATGGCGGTCGGCCGCGGCGGGACGCCAGGCGGCCGTCGCCAGCGCCCGCGGCACAGAGGCCACGGCGCTGCTGAACGTGCGGCACGCCTATTTTCAGGCGCGCGCCCAGCGAGACCTGGCCCGCGTGGCCGAGGAGGCCGTGGCCAATCAACAGAAGCACCTGGAACAGATCCAGGCGTTCGTGCGCGCCGGCATGCGGTCGGAGATCGATCTGGCCACGACGCGCACGGCGCTGGCCAATGCGCGGGTGCAGATGGTGACGGCAGAGAACGCCTTCATCAGCGCCCTGGCGACGCTGAACCAGACGATGGGGCTGCCCGACAATCAGCTGTTCGATCTGACCGACAGCGAGCTGCCGGCGGTCCCCGGTGAAGACGGCTCGCCGCGCGCGCTGATCGACCAGGCGTTGCGGGCCCGTCCGGAGATCGTCGTCGCCGATGAACAGCGGCGCGCCCAGGAGCTGGTGGTCGCCGCGTTTCGCGGCAATTACGGACCGGCGCTGTCGGCGGTGGCCGGGCTGACCGACGCCGGGGCGGCGCTGGATCGGTTGACGCCCAACTGGTTCGTGGGGCTGACCGCCAGCTGGGCGATCCTGCAAGGCGGGCTGACCCACGGACAGGTCCGCGAGGCGAACGGGACGCTGACGTCGCTGGCGGCGCAGGCCGATGCGGTCCGCCTGCAGGTCGGGGTCGACGTCGAGCAGGCGCGTCTGGCGGTGCGTGCGGCCAAATCCAGCATCGCCGGCGCCAGCGAGGCGCTGGCCAATGCGCGCGACCAGCTGCGCCTGGCGGAGGGGCGGTATCGCACCGGGCAGGGCAGCGTGATCGAACTCTTCGACGCGCAGGTCGCCCAGACGACGGCGGCGGCCCAGGATGTTTCCGCGCGATACAACCTGGCTGGGGCGCGCGCCCAGCTGCTGGCTGCTTTGGGGGTCGTTCGATGACGGGAGCGAAACGGCGCTGGTGGGTTCTGGCGGTGGTGGCGATCGTCGGCGCGGCGGTGGTGCTGCTGGTGGCGCGGGCGCGGGGCCAGGGCCAAGGTGACGCCGGCGGCAAGTCGCGCGCCGGTGGCGCCCCTGGCGGCGCCGGTGCCGCGGATCGCCCGGTGCCGGTGCTGACGGCGCGGGCCACCGCGCGCGACGTGCCGATCACGCTGGACGGGCTGGGGGCGGTGGTCGCGTACAAGACCGTGAACGTGCGCACCCAGGTCGACGGTCGGCTGCAGAAGGTGGTGTTTCAAGAGGGGCAGACCGTGAAACACGGCGAATTACTGGCCGAGATCGATCCGCGGCCGTTTCAGATCCTGCTGCACCAGGGACAGGCGGCGCTGGGCAAGGATCAGGCGATGTTGCACGGGGCGCAGCGAAACCTGGAGCGGTATCAGTCGGTGGTGGCCGAAAATCTGATTCCCCAGCAGCAGGTCGACGATCAGCGGGCCACCGTCGAACAGCTGGCGGCCGCGGTGCAAGGCGATCAGGCCACCATCGAAAACGCCCGCCTGCAGCTGGACTATGCCCGGATCAAATCGCCCATCGACGGCGTGACCGGCGTGCGGCAGGTCGATCCGGGGAATGTCGTGCACGCGTCCGACCCCACCGGCATCGTGGTGGTGACGCAGCTGGATCCCATCGCCGTGCTGTTCACGCTGTCGCAGGACGAGCTGCCCCGCGTGTCCAAGGCGCAGGCCGGCGAGCAGCTGACGGTCGAGGCGCTGGGTGGCGACGGCGCGCAGATCCTGGCCACCGGCAAGCTGGAGCTGGTGGACAACCAGATCAACCAGGCCACGGCGACGATTCGTCTCAAGGCGATCTTTCCCAACCCGGCGGCGCCCCAGCACGCGCTGTGGCCCAATCAATTCGTCAAGGCGCGCTTGCGGCTGGCGGTGCGCAAGGGGGCGATGGTGATCCCGGCCGTGGCGGTGCAGCGCGGGCCGCAGGGGACGTTCGTGTACGTCGTGGGCAGCGATGAAAAGGCGGCCGTTCGTCCCATCACCGTCGACGTCATCCAGGGCGACGAGGTGCTGCTGTCCAAGGGGCTGGCCGCTGGCGACGCGGTGGTGATCGAAGGGCAGAATCAACTGCGGCCGGGCGCCAAGGTGATCGGGCGTCCGGGAGGCGCCGGCGGCGGCAACGGCGCTGCCGCCGCCGCCGCTGGTGGCGGCGGTGGTCCTGGTGGTCCTGGTGCCGGTCCTGGTGCGGGCGCCGGCGGCGGTCGCAAGGCAGGCGCGCACCCGTGAGCATCTCGGGCCCTTTCATCCGCCGCCCGGTGGGGACGGCGCTGTTGATGGTGGGCGTCCTGATCGCCGGGATCGTCGGGTACCGCCAGCTGCCGGTGTCGGCGCTGCCGCAGGTCGATTACCCGACCATCGTCGTGTCGACGCTGCTGCCGGGGGCCAGCGCCGAGACCATGGTGTCGGCGGTGACAACGCCGCTCGAGCGGCAGCTGGGGCAGATCCCGTCGCTGGCGCAGCTGACGTCGGTGTCCAGCGCGGCCAGCTCGCAGATCACGCTGCAGTTCAACCTGGACCGCGACATCGATTCGGCCGAGCAGGACGTCCAGGCGGCCATCAACGCCTCGTCGAATCTGTTGCCGCGCACGTTGCCCACGCCACCCACCTACAGCAAGAGCAACCCCGCCGACACTCCGGTGATCGCCTTCAGCGTCAGCTCGGACACGGTGCCGCTGTCGCAGGTCGATGACTACGCCGATTCGATCCTGGCGCAGAAGATCTCGCAGGTGTCGGGCGTGGGGCTGGTGACGTTGAACGGCGGGCAGCGTCCGGCGGTGCGCGTGCAGGTGGATCCGGTGGCGCTGGCCGGGCGCGGGCTGTCGCTGGAAGACGTCCGCACCATCCTGGCTGCGGCCAACGTCAACCAGCCGAAAGGGAACCTGGACGGGCCGCGACAGAATTACACGGTGGCGGCCAACGACCAGCTGGTCGAGGCGAAAGGCTACGCGCCGCTGATCGTCGCTTATCGCGACGGCGCGCCGGTGCGCCTGGGCGACGTGGCCAAGGTCGTCGACGGCGTCGAGAACGATCAGCTGGCCGGGTGGGCGGGCGCGCATCGGGCGGTCATCGTCAACGTCCAGCGCCAGCCCGGGGCCAACCTGATCGAGGTGGCGGACCGGGTCAAGGCGCTGTTGCCCCTGCTGTCCGCGTCGCTGCCGCGCGGGATCGACGTTCAGGTCTTGAGTGACAGGACGGAGACAGTGCGAGCGTCGGTGGACGACGTCCAGTTCACGCTGCTTTTGACCATCGGCCTGGTGGTGGCGGTGATCTACCTGTTTTTGCACAGCCTGCGGGCCACGGTGATCCCGGGCGTGGCGGTGCCGCTGTCGCTCGTCGGCACTTTTGCGGCGATGTATGCCCTCGGTTACAGCCTGAACAATCTGACCTTGATGGCGCTGACCATTTCGACCGGCTTCGTGGTCGACGACGCCATCGTGATGATCGAGAACATCGCCCGCTATATCGAGGAAGGGGACCCGCCGTTCGAGGCGGCGTTGAAGGGCTCGAAGCAGATCGGATTCACCATCCTGTCGCTGACGGTGTCGCTGGTGGCGGTGCTGATTCCGCTGCTGTTCATGGGTGGCATCATCGGCCGGCTGTTTCGCGA
>JAXDMH010000012.1:0-7942 GCA_034666225.1 Myxococcales bacterium | reverse complement strand
CTGGCCTTTCAGTTCTCCGAGATCCCCAGCGACATCCCGTTCGCCTTGCGCGACTGGGTCTTCATTCCCGAAGGCGAGATCGTCTCCATCGATCGCACCGCCAGCGGCGCCGCCGAGCGAAAGACGTACCTGCGCTTCAAGACGCCGGCTCACCTGGCGCTGAGCGCCGATCACCGCCTGGCCAGCGGCACCGTCGGGCGATCGTCGATCGCCATTCACGCCGTCGATCTGTCGGGCGGCAACCCGGTCGTGCGCACGCCGCCCATCGGCCACTGCGACGTGGCGGTCTTTGGCGCCTGCGAGGCGGCGCGCCTTCGCGTCGACGAATACGCCGTGGAGCTCCCCGGCCCCACCGCCACCGCCGTTCACGTCATCGATGGTCTGAACAAGGGTGAGCCGCCGGCCGAGGTGCGCGCGCAAAAGAGCGGCGGCCTGGGCGTGCTGGTGAAGAGGGGCGCGCGCCGCACGCTGGTGATGACGTCAGGACGGACGTCGGTGGGCGCCGAATCCCGCCTGGCCTACAGCGCCGACGGCAGCGACAAGACCTGGCACGTGGTGTTCGACGCCCCCGAGGACGACCGCGGCCGCGCAACCGTGACCGCGTCGGTCGCGAACGGCCAGTGCGCCATCGAGATCAAGCCAGGCGGCTCGTCCTCGTTCACCGGGCGCCCGCTGATCTTCGTCGTGGCGGGCGCCGCCGCCGGTTGCGCGGTGACCGAAGATCCAGACGCCCCGTGGGCATCAGCGCCGTAGGCCGGGACGTCCGCCCGCCACCAGCGTCGCCTATTTCCTGTCGTTGTTTTTCTTCTGAACGGGCGCCGGCGCGGGGCGACCGGGCCCCGGCACCGCGGCGCTGGGCGCGCGCGGTGCGCCCATGGCGGCACCGGCGGCGCCACCGCCGCTGCGAGGCGCGCCCATGGCGGCCCCGGCGGCGCCACCGCCGCGGGGCATGCCCATGGCGGCACCGGCGGCGTTGCCGCCCGGCTGGCCGGGCGCTCCGAAACGTCCGCTGTTCGCGGGAGCGACGGGCGCAGGGCGGTACACATTCCCCGGCGCGGCACTGGGGAAGGGCCGACCGGGCCCGCCAGTGGCCGGCGGTGGCGCGGTCGGCGTCGGGGAGCCTCCATGCCAGCCGGTGCTGGGGGGCGGCTGCGTCGGCGTCGGGTTCGTCGTCGTCGACGGGGCCGGGGCGCCGCCGTGCCAACCGCTGTTGGGCGGCGGCGTCGGGCTGCCGGGATGCCAGGTGTTGCCCGGTGCCGGCGCGGGCGTCGCCGTCGTCGGGGGAGGAGCCGCGCCGCGCCAGCCAGGCGCAGACGTGGGCCCTGTCGACGGGGCGGGGGCGCTGCCTCGGTAGACCGGGCCGCCAGGGGCTGTCGGGCCGGGAGCGGCATTGGGACTGCCACGCCAACCTCCGTTGTTGGGCGCTGGGGCCGTGGCCGGCGACCCTCGCCAACCGCCGCTCGACGCCGGCGGCGTGGCCGGAACACCACGCCAGGTCTGCGCCGGCGGGGCGCCGCGCATACCGCCATAGGAATAGTCACGGTAGCCGCCGTGATCCTGCCAGTACCCGCGGTGATAGGCCCAGCGGCCGTCGTGCAGGACATACTGGGGCTGGATGTACAGGTACCCGGAGCGCGGCGGCGCCCAGAATCCGTTGACCCAGTACCAGTCATAGCTGTTCCAGTCCCAGTAGCCGTCGACCCATTGGTATCCCCAGCCCGGGGCCGCCGGCCGGTATTCAACGATGGGCTCAGGCGGCGCCACCGTCGGGTACACCGTGACATAGTCAGCGGGCGGTTGCGGCGGCGGGGGCCCTACCTCGGCCGTGGCCACCACCTCCGGTCGGGCGCGCACCACACAGCCGGAAGCCAGCATCGCCATCACGGGAACTGCCAGCCATAAGGGACGGGTCATGGGGGATCTCCTTTGGTTCTTCGACGCAGAAACGTACCTACGAATTCAATAACCGGCAAGGAACCGGCCCGTCTGCTGGGCCCTGGATTCCGCCGGGTTCCTTGACCAGCAAGCCGGGCGCGTCTAAACAAGCGAAGGACATGGAGACCGTCTTTTCAGGGATTCAGCCTTCGGGCGAGCTGCACCTGGGGAATTACCTGGGCGCCGTTCGCACCTGGGTCGATCTTCAGGCCCGGTACCGCTGCTACTACGCCATCGTCGATTATCACGCCATCACCCAGCCGTACGAACCGGGCGAGATGCAGCGCCGGGTGCGCGAGATGGCCATCGACCTTCTGGCCTGCGGCATCGACCCCGACCGGTCGACCCTGTTCGTGCAGTCGGCCATCCCGGAACACACCGAACTGGCCTGGGTGCTGGCATCGGTGACGCCCTTCGGCGAGCTGGGCCGCATGACCCAGTTCAAGGACAAGGCCGAACACCACCCCGACAACGTCAACGCCGGGCTGTTCACCTATCCGGTGTTGCAGGCGGCCGACATCCTGCTTTATCGCGCGACCCGCGTGCCGGTGGGCGAGGATCAACGCCAGCACCTGGAGCTGGCGCGCGAGATCGTCCGGCGTTTCAACGCCCGCTTTGGCGACACGTTCGCCGAACCGCAGCCGCTGTTCTCCACGACGCCGAAGATCCTGGGCCTGGACGGTCAGGCCAAGATGTCCAAGAGCCTGGGCAACACCATCAGCCTGCGCGAGACCGACGCGCAGATCTGGGACAAGCTGCGCACGGCGGCCACCGATCCGGCGCGCGTCCGCCGCACCGATCCCGGCAACCCCGACGTCTGCAACATCTTCACGCTGCACAAGTTCTTCTCCGACGACGCCACCCAGGCGGCCGTTCGCACCGGCTGCACCACCGCCGGCATCGGCTGCATCGACTGCAAGAAGATGCTGCTGACCGGGATCAAAGCCGACCTCGGCCACATCCAGGCCCGCGCCGCCGCCCTGCGCGCCGATCCAGCCCAGGTCGACGCCATCCTGGCCGCCGGCGCCGCCCGCGCCCGCGTGCTGGCCCGCGACACCATGGCGGCGGTTCGCGATCGCCTGGGGCTGGCCGCGCCGCCCGCGTGAGGGTTGTGCCGCCGTCTTCGTCGTCCGTCGTCGTTGCCGTTCTGTTGCTGGCCGGCGGCGCCTGCTCGACCCACGACGAGGGCGCGTCGCCCGAATCGGCGGTGCAGCTTTTGATCGCCTCGGCCCGCGCCGGCGATCGCCTGGCCGTGTACCAGCGTCTGGGCCCGCGCACCCGCAGCCGCATCGAGGAGCAACTGGCCAGCGCCCGCAAGACCGGCGGCACCCGCATGCTGCGCCCGGAAGATCTGGTCACCGTCGGCTGGGTCCCCCCCGCCTGGGAGGCCGCCGGCACCCGCCTCCTTCGCCGCGAGGGCGACGAAGCCGAGGTAGAGGTCTACTCAGCCACCGGCGATCGGCAGACCGTCAACGTTGTAAGAGAGGGCCGCAGCTGGCGGGTGGAGTTGCCCCTGCGTTAACGATTTATCGAAGGGTCTATCGAAAGGTGAACCCGTTACGCGCGGGGCGAAGGGTGCAACTCGATTGAATCGCTGCGGTCGCGCGTTTGCGCTCCTCTGGCGAGGGGCGCTCTATTAAGAGAGGATCCGAAAAAAGATCGCTCCGCAAGGAGCGCAAACGCGCGAACGAAGTCGCTCAATCTGAGCGCCACCTCCACATCGCGCGTAACGGGTTTACTCTCGAAAGTGAGCGAAGGGAGCGCGCTAGCGGCGTTCGCGGACTTCGGTCTGTTCGACCAACTCCAGGTCGGCCTCTTCCAGTTCGATGATCACGTCGCCGAAGTCGGGGAGGCGCATGTTGGGGTCGGTGTCGCGGAAGCTGTCGCGGGCGGGTTCGCGTCGTTCGCCCACGCGGCGTTCGCGGGGGAAAATTCGGTGATCGGTGGCGCCGTGGCGGCGGTCGCCGTCGCGGCGGTCGCGGCGCAGGGCCTGGCGGATTCCCTCCAGGGACTCCGGCATGGGATCGATGCGGGCCGTGCGCGCGGCGCAGCCGTGACAGAAGGGGAGGGTGCGGCCGTGAATCTCCATCAGCTTCAGCTGATCGCGGCGCTTTTCCCGGCAGATCGTGCACATGGCGCCGCGTCCGACCGGACGTGACTCCGCCCAGCGGGTATAGCAGCCCCAGCAGCGACCGCGCCGGAGCTCGATGACCTCGGCCCCGCAGACATTGCAGGGCATGGTCGCTTGCTCGATGTGGACGCTCATGACCTCAGTAAAACGCCAGAAGCCGGCCTGAGCAAAAAAAGTGCTCCCCACACATGCTAAGGTCTGACTCCCGCCTTCGCATGCGTCGCGCACTCGTGGTCATCGAAGACGCCTTTTTACGGCAGAGCCTGCAGCTGGCTTTGCACGGGGTCGGCTTTCAGACCGTGGGCGTGGCCTCGCCGCGTGAGGCGACGCGCGAGCTGGCCAGTGGGGCGTACGACCTGGTGGTGTCGCGGACCAATGGTGCCGGCGGCGCCCTGGCCGTGATGCCCGCTCGTGAACCGTCGCGCTCGTTCGACGGCGCGCCGCCGGGCGCCGCCTCGGGCGACGTGGGCCTGGTTGGTCAGCACCCGCGCCTCCTATCGCTGATCGCCACCATCGCCAAGGTGGCGCGGCACAAGACCACGGTTCTGGTGCGCGGCGAATCGGGCACGGGCAAGGAGCTGGTGGCGCGGGCGGTGCACGCGCTGTCGCCGCGCCGGGACGGTCCGTTCGTCGCCGTCAGCTGCGGCGCCATCCCGTCGGGGCTGCTGGAGTCCGAGCTGTTCGGCCACGAGCGCGGCGCCTTCACCGACGCGGTCCGCGATCGCCCGGGGATGTTCGAACGGGCGTCGGGCGGAACGCTGTTCCTGGACGAGGTCGGCGAGCTGTCGCTGCCCATGCAAGTGAACCTGCTGCGCGTCCTGCAGGAGGACCGCATCCTGCGCGTCGGTGGCACCAACGAGATTCCCGTCGACGTGCGGGTGGTGGCGGCCACCGCGCGCGACCTGGAATTGGAGGTGGCCTCGGGACGTTTTCGCGAAGACCTCATCTATCGACTGGACGTTCTGTCGTTGCGCCTGCCGCCTTTGCGCGAACGCGCTGACGACGTGCCCCTGCTGGTGGCGCACTTCATTGCCCGGGCCAATCAGCGCCTGGGCCTGTCCATTCGAGGCGCCAGCGCCGAGGCGCTGCGCGCGTTGCAGGCCTATCGCTGGCCCGGCAACGTCCGCGAGCTGGAGAATGTCATCGAGCGCGCCGTGGTCCTGGCGGAGGGCGCCGAGCTGGGCGTCGACCTTCTGCCGCCTCGGGTGGCGGCGCCGGGCGAGAGCAGCGGGGTGGCGCTGACGGCGACCGGTGAGGCCAGTGGCGACCTGTCCATCAAACGGACGGCTCGCCGCGCCGAAGAAGAATTGATCCGGCGCGCCCTGGCCCGGACCGGTGGAAACCGCACCCGGGCAGCGGAACTTCTGGAAATCAGCCACCGTGCCCTGCTTTACAAGATTAAGGAGTATAAAATCGGGACACCGGGCTGACCTTCGCAAGTAGCTTTTTTGACAGCCTTTTGCGACCTGCCTACAATGTAGTCGTATATGAGTGTAAGTAGGAACAAAAAGCCGCCGCCAGTCGGATAGTCGCCATGGCTTCCAACTGCATCGGCCTCGACATCGGATCCAGCGCCATCAAGATCCTGCAGGTCAAAAAGACCAGCAAAGGGATCCGCCTGCTGGATTTTGGGATCGAGCCGTTGCCGGCGCAGACCATCGTCGACGGCTCGATCATGGACCAGAGCTCGGTGGTAGAGGCGATTCGCAAGCTGAAGGCGACGCTGGGCATCCGCAACAAACGCGTGGCCACGGCCATCTCCGGCCATTCGGTGATCATCAAGAAGATCCAGCTGCCGCAGATGTCCGCGGACGAGCTGTCGCAACAGCTTCCCTTCGAAGCCGAGCAGCACATCCCATTTCGCAAAGACGAAGTGGAGATCGATCACCAGATCTTGAACGCCAAGAACGCCGGCGGGCACATCGACCTTTTGCTGGTGGCTGCCAAGAAAGAGGTCATCGCCGACTACGCGCAGGTGATTCGCGACGCCAAGCTGGTTCCCACCGTCATGGACGTGACCGCCTTCACCGTGCAGAACGCCTTCGAGGCCAATTACGACGTGCCGGCCGGCGAATCGGTGTGCCTGATCAACATCGGCGCCGCCATCTCCAACGTCAACGTCATCAACGAAGGGAGCAGCCTGTTCACCCGCGACGTGACCGTGGGCGGGGGCGCCTTCACCGACGAGATCCAGAAGCGCGCCAACGTCAGCTATGACGAGGC
Source organism: Myxococcales bacterium (assembly GCA_034666225.1). GTDB lineage: Bacteria > Myxococcota_A > Polyangia > Fen-1088 > Fen-1088 > DATKEU01. The sequence continues at coordinate 1,653 of JAXDMH010000012.1, read as the reverse complement.
CGAGGGGTTGAAGATCGCCTTCACCGAGGGCGGCGCCGACACGCCGGGGATGCCGTCTGGCATCGAGGCCATCATGATCGAGGTGGCCGACGGGATCGCCGGCAAGCTGCAGCGGACCATCGATTACTTCCTGGCGGCCACGCCCGATGCCTCGCTGTCGCGCATTTATCTGTCGGGCGGTTCGGCGCGCGTGCCGGCCTTGCAGCGGGCGCTGCAGGAAAAGGCGCGCGTTCCGGTGGAGATTCTGAATCCCTTTCGCCGCCTGCTGGTCGACGAGACCAAGTTCGACATGGAATTCATCCGGGCCCACGCCGCCGAGGCGACGGTGGGGTTGGGGCTGGCCCTGCGCCGGCCGGGAGACCACGGATGATTCGCATCAACCTTCTGGCCGTCAAACGCGCCAAGAAGCGCGACGCTGGCGAGCGGGCCCTCATCTTCATGGGCATGGCCGTGCTGGCGGCGGTGGCGGCCATGGCCTTTGCCTATATCGACGCGCAGGGCGAGCTGGACGGGATCAAGCGCGCCAACAACGGCGTGCGGTCTGATATCGAACGGCTGAAGACCGAGCTGGGCGATTACGACAAGATCAAGGCCCAGCGGCAGGATCTGCTGAAACAGCAGAAGACCATCCAGGCCCTGCAGGCCGGGCGCACCGGGCCTTTGTACCTGATGCGCGAGCTGTCGGAGATCCTGACCCCCAACAAGGGGCCGACCTTCGACCGCGCCACGTACGAGGAACGGCTGCGGCGCGACCCCAACATCGGATTCAACGCCAGCTGGGACACGCGGCGCGTGTGGCTGGAAAGCTTTGAAGAGGCCGTGGGCAAGCTGCGCATGAAAGGGGCGGCCAAGTCCAACGAGGACGTCGCCGAGTTCCTCAAGCGGCTGCAGGTTTCCCTGTTTTTCTCCGACGTGACGCCTGAATCAACCGCCCAGGTAGCCGAATCCCCCACCAACCCCGGCGCCAAGCACGTCACCTTCAACCTCAGCGCCAAGGTGGTCTACTGATCATGGCGCGCGGACCCTCACCCGTCGCCTACGGCGCCGACCTCTCCCACTCCGTGGGCGAGGTGAAGATGGGGGGAGGCGCCAAGCCTTCCTTCCGGAGGCGCTTGTCTTTCAGTCCAGGAGGCGCGGCTCTGCCGCGCCGGCTCACCTTGCGAGAGCAATGGGGAGGGCCGGCGGGAGGGGGCAGCAGCCCCCTTCCACCCAGCGAGCGAAGCGAGCGGGGAAGCGAGCGCGGTTGATGGACGAAAAGCTCAGGAAGTTGCTCAAGCTCAAAACGCCGGCGAAAATCGGCGTGACGGCGGCGGCTATCCTGGTGTTGGGGCTGCTGTTCTACCAACTGCTGTACTCCGACGTCGCGGACGACATCAAGAAAGCGAAGGCCCAGGAGAGCGAGCTGCGCGACGAAAAGGCGTCATATGCGCGGCGAAAAGGGGAATACCTGTCGTACCGCACGGAGCTGACCCAGCTTCAGGAAGAGCAGCGCGAACTTTTGAAGGCGCTGCCCAAGAAGGCGGAGATCCCCTCGTTCATCTCGAACATTCAGGAACAGGCCGAGCTGGCGGGCCTGGAAGTGCTGGTCATCGACATCGCGCCGGAGGTGGCCCAGGAGCTGTACGTGAAGATCCCGGTGCGCATGGAGATCCG
>JAXDMH010000011.1:0-9549 GCA_034666225.1 Myxococcales bacterium | reverse complement strand
ACATCGCGGTCCGCCGCGGCTGCGACGTCGTTCAGCCGCGCAACCTCGCAAAGAGCGTAACGGTTGAATAGGGGACTGGGACTGGGTACCGGGGACTGGAAAGGCAAGACGATGCTACGATCGCTTGAGCCTGTAGTCCCCAGTCCACTGTCCTCCGTCCCTACTCGACCGTGACGCTCTTGGCGAGGTTGCGCGGCTGATCGACGTCGCAGCCGCGGCGCACGGCGATGTCGTACGCGAGCAACTGGAGCGGCACCGTCATCACGATCGGCATCAACAGCTCGGGCGCCGGCGGCACCTCGATCACGAAATCGTTGGCGGGATCGAGGATCGCCGCGAGCTTCTTGTCGCCGCGGGTCGTAAGCGCGATGACCGAGCCGCCGCGCGCCTTCACTTCCTGCATGTTGCCGATCATCTTCTCGAACACCTCGTCGACCGGCGCGATGGTCACGACCGGCATGCGTTCGTCGATCAGCGCAATCGGCCCGTGCTTCATCTCGCCCGCGGCATAGCCCTCGGCGTGGATGTAGGAAATCTCCTTCAGCTTCAGCGCGCCTTCCAGGGCGATCGGATAGTTCGTGCCTCGCCCCAAAAACAGAAAGTCGCGCGCTCCGGCGTATTCCTTGGCCAGGCTGGCAAAGTCGCCCAGCGCCTCCAGGGTGTCGGCCATCTTCACCGGGATGCCGGCCAGCTCGGCGACCAGATGTTCGGCGGCGTCGATCCCCAGCGCGCCCGTGCGCTTGCCAAAGTTGATGGCCACCAGGGCCAGCGCCGCCAGCTGGGCCGTGAAGCACTTCGTCGACGCCACGCCGATCTCCGGCCCGGCGTGCGTGTACAGCGCCCCGTGCGACGCGCGCGGGATCGCCGAATCGACGACGTTGGAGATGGCCAGCACCCGCGCCCCGCGGACGCGCGCCTCCTTGACCGCCGCCAACGTGTCGGCGGTCTCGCCGCTTTGCGAGATGGCGATGACCAGGTCGTTGGCCCCCACCACCGGATCGCGGTAACGAAATTCGCTGGCCAGATCCACCTCGCAGGGGATCCGCGACGTCGCCTCGATCAAAAACTTGCCGACCAGCCCCGCGTGATACGACGTCCCGCAGGCCAGCAGCACCACCCGCCGCAGATCGCGCATGCCCAGCTCGAACCCTTCCAGGTCGGCGTCGGCGGTGTCCAGGCGCAGCCGCGCCCGTAGCGTGTCGGCGATGGCGCGTGGCTGCTCGTGAATCTCCTTGAGCATGAAGTGCGGATAGCCGCCCTTCTCCGCCTGCGCCGCGTCCCACATGATGGTGCGCGGAACGCGTTCAATCCGGCGCCCCGACAGATCGCTGATCTGCACGCCGGCCGCCGTGATCTCGACGATGTCGCCGTCCTCGAGAAAGATCACCCGGCGCGTGTGTTCCAGGATGGCCGGCACGTCGGAGGCCAGAAAGGTCTCGCCGTCGCCGAGGCCGATGACCATGGGCGACGCGCTCTTGGCCGCCACGATCTGTCCCGGGTGGCGATCCGACACCACCACCAGCGCATACGCGCCGTGCACCTGGCGCAGCGCCACCCGCAACCCCTCGACCAGCGTCGGCGCACCCGCCGCCACCGCCTCGTCGATCAGGTGCGCCACGATCTCGGTGTCGGTCTCCGACGAGAAAACGCGACCGGCCGCCTCCAGGCGCGCCCGCAGCGACAGGTAGTTTTCGATGATGCCGTTATGGACAACGGCGATGGGACCGACCTTGTGCGGATGCGCGTTCGACTCCGACGGCCGCCCGTGCGTCGCCCAGCGCGTGTGCCCGATGCCCAGCGTGCCAGCCGGCGGGTCGCCGGCGATCAGCGCCTCCAGCCCGGCCAGCTTGCCCCGGCAACGAACCACCTTGATGATCCCGTCGCTCCCCGCCACCGCCAACCCGGCCGAGTCATAGCCACGGTACTCCAGGCGACGCAGCCCCTTGATGAGCAATGGCGTCGCCGGCCGCGGACCAACATATCCAACGATGCCGCACATGTCGCTGGGCGACATGATATCAACCCGGATCGTCCCATGGCCACTCTTGTTTGCACGACGATGCCGGCGCGAATAGCATCGCCCCTTTCATGACAGCCGGTTCCTCTCACACTGCCGACGCCGATCCCGCGCGCCGATCGCCACCACCCGCTTCGCCGGGGCCACCACCGTCGGGACCGGCACCGCGCCGGTCGTTGTTCGCTGGCTTTTCGTTCTCCGGCTTTTCGCTGAGCCAGCTGACTGATCGTCAGGTGGCCTGGGCCGTGGTCCTGATGGGCCTTCTCATCTACGTCCCACTGGCTGGCAGCTACGGGCTCTACGATCCCTGGGAGACCCACTATGGCGAGGTGGCGCGCCAGATGACCCAGCGGCGCGATTACATCAGCCTCTGGTGGCCGGGCGCGCCCATCGACGCCGACCACTTCTGGTCCAAACCGGTGCTGTCGTTCTGGATCATGAGCCTGTCCATGCACCTGTTCGGCCTGGGCGGCAACCTGCCCTCCGGCGAGCTGGCGCTGTCGACCCGCCCCGAATGGGCGCTGCGCCTGCCCTTTTGCCTGATGGGCGTGCTGGGCATTTACGCCGTCTACCTTTGTCTGTCCCGTTTCGTCAGCCGGCGGGCCGGGGTGCTGGGCGCCGTCGTCATCGCCACCTCGCCGCTGTACAGCCTGGTGGCGCGGCAGGCGATGACGGACATGGCGTTCGTCGGGCCGATGACCATGGCCCTGGTGCTTGGCGCCCTGGCGCTGTTCGACGACGAAGACGAACAGCTGCCGCGGCGGCAGTGGCGGCGCCTGTCGTGGCCGCACCACTGGCTGTTCTATCTGGCCGTGGCGGTCTTTGCGGTCGCCGCCCTCCCCCAGCTCATCGTCGACTGCATCCAGCTGCGGTGGACCTTCAGCGTCGTCCACCATGCCGTCACGCTGCCCGGCATCCTGCTGATGTTGCCGTGGATCATCGGAGCCGCCGCCTTCCTGTGGCTGGCCGCGCGGACCAGTTACAAGGCGCCCTTGTACCTGTACATCGCCGCTGTGCTGTGCGGCCTGGCCATGCTGGCCAAGGGGCTGGCCGGCCTGGGGCTGCCGGTGCTGATTTTTCTCGCCTACCTGCTGTTCACCTGGAGCTGGAAGCGCCTGGGGCGCGCCCAGATCGGGTTCGGCATCGCCGTGGCGCTGATCGCTTGTGCCGTTGTGGCAGTGCCCTGGCATCAGGCCATGCTGATTCGGCACGGCCTCCCATTCTGGGACGAGCTTTACGGTGACAACCACTGGCGCCGCCTGGTGCTGGGGCGCCACGGCGATCGCGGCACCTTCGAGTACTTCATGCGCGAGCTGGGCTATGCCGTGCTGCCGTGGATCGCCATCGCCCCCGCTGCGCTGGCCGCGGTGGTCATGCGCCCGCTGCGCGACGTGCGCAAACAGGGGATCTTCTGGTTCGGGGCCATCTGGTTCGTCTCCGCGTATGCCCTGGTGTCGCTGTCGGTCACCAAGTTCCACCACTACATCCTGCCGGCGCTGCCGGGGCTGGCCATCGTGATCGGCTGCTATCTCGACGATCTGATTGATCGAGCCGACGGACGGGCCGCCGCCGCCAGCGCCATCGTCGGCGTGCCGCTGCTGGCGCTGGTGTTGCACGACCTGGTGGGGGCGCAGAACGGAGCCCAGCATTTCATCTGGCTGTTCTCGTACGACTACATCAACACGCCGAGGGGCCGGCCCTGGCCACCCACTCTCAATTTCGGACCGACGCTGATCGGATTCGCTGCCGTTCTGGGCGCGTTCACGCTGGGACTGTCGTGGCGGAAGGTGCAGCGGGCGGCGTTGATCGGTCTTTGCCTGACCGCCGTCGCCTTCACGTATTTCCTGCTGGACGGGTACATGCGGAAGGTCACCCCGTACTGGACGCAGAAGGGTTTGATCGCCAGCTACTACAAGCAACGACGGTCGCCGAACGAGCGGCTGCTGGCCTGGCAGATGTACTGGCGCGGGGAAAATTTTTACACCGCCAACGAGATCTTTCAGGGCCCCCGGGAAGAGCGAACCGTTTTCTTGGGCGACCGAAACGTCGAGAATTTGAAAGACTGGATGAACCGCCATCGCGGTCGCCGCGCCTTCTTTCTGGTCGAGAGGAGTCGGTGGAATCAACTGGAGGGGATCGTCCCCGCCGACGCCCGCCCTTCGCTGAAGGTGGTCGACGAGGGCAACATGAAGTTTCTCCTGGCCCGCATCGACCTGTAATTCGCCGACGGGGACGGCGCCATTTTTTACAATTGGCGCGTCGGGCTGAGCCGGGCCTGCGCGTAATCAGCCTACCCAGAATTCCGGATAAATTCGTTTGGCACCAAAAATACTCTTGGTGACCGAATGTAAGCCCGGCCACTCTGAGGAACCGTCCTACATGTGAGAACGAGTGTCCAAAATCACGAAAACACTCGATTTGACATATTGACAAGCCGCGCCGCTGCCACGACACTGCGTGGGCCCAAACTTTCACTTCGGGGAGGTCCGCGGTGCTCAAGCTTCGCTCAATTTTCGTTACATCATTGCTCACAGGTCTCGTCGCTACGTCCAACTTCGGTTGCGGAGGTTCAAGCAGTTCGAACCCCGACTCGAGCGACACAAAAACCGACGCCAAGGACGCTCTTGACGTCAAAGACACAGGAGGCACGGGAGGCTCCCCGATGGAGGTGAAGCCGGAAACCGGCGACGCCTCCGATGCCAAGGACGCGACGGACGTCAGCGACGCCTCCGACGCCAGAGACGCGACGGACGCGCTGGAGGTCAGTGACGCCTCCGACGCCAAAGACGCTGTGGACGCCACCGACGGCGAAACCAGCGACGTGGTCACACCAGTTTGTCCCGCGACGCCCGTTTGTGTTCTCACCAACAAGCGCTGCGGCCCCGGCGGTGGAACGCAAACCTGCATCACGGTTAGCGGCTGCCCCGACTGGAGCACCGAGACCGCGTGCGGCACGCACCAGACTTGCGGAGGAGCTGGCGTCTGCGGATGCAACACGGCACCCGCTGGTTGCACGGCAGCGGGCACATTCTGCGACGCGAATGGCGCCAAGGCCACGTGTGCAGCGGACGCCCAAGGGTGCTTCTTCATCTCTGTCGCCGCGGCTGCCTGCCCGACGAATCAGAGCTGCACAGGCACTCTCCCGGCTGCATCGTGCACGTGCAACAACACAAACTGCGCAGCGATGGGAACGAGTTGTCTTGGTTCGGACATGGTGCGTACCTGCACCCCCGATACGAGCTCTCTCCATTGTCTTGTCGCATCGGAGACGGCTTGCCCCAGCGTCCAGACCTGCCAGGGCACCAGTCCGACGGCGGCATGCGCTTGTCCGATGACGGGCGTTCATCAAGGCGACGGCTGCACGCTCCAAGCGCTGCCGATCTGTGACAGCGCCAACATCCTCACCTGCACCCACGACGACCCCACGGGCTGCAATACCTGGCAGATCACCGACCCGTGTGGCGCCGATGCGTCGACCCGACCAAACAATCCTCATCCCGCCGGCTTGACGTGTGGGTCAAAGGCTGGCCATGCGGCTTGCCAATGCCCGGAGATGGCCACCACCTCTCATGATGTGTACGTCGATCCGGCAATTGGCGCGGATACGTCCACCTCGACGAATCCGTTCCCGACCGGCATCAAGCTTCCGGCCGTTTGCCGATTTGGAACGCTCAAGATGGGTTTGGGTGTTACTGGCGTCGCCAATGTCATCGCGATCAACGATGCGGTCGAGGCGGGAACTTCCCCAAGCGCCACCTTCGCGGCGGAAACCTCGAAGCTGGTCGTCCCGACGTTCGCGGTCCTTACTACTGCCAGTCCGGCGGATGCTTCCCACTACAAGATCGGCTTCGGCGACACCAGCGGCAATCCGTCGGTGCAGCTGTCTGACGGCTCGACGATCAAAGGCTTCACGATCTTCAACTCCGGCAACGCGAGTGAAGCGGCGGCAGCCATTGCAACGCCATTGTCCGGGACCGTGACTATCGACAACGTCGCAATCAAGGGCAACGCCGCCACCACCATCAAGTTCGGAGTTAACGTGCTTGGTGGCACCGCGACGCTGACCAATGTGAATGTGGATCAGCTCAAAACGTCAGGTGTCGAGGTGACGAACTCGGCGACCGTCAACGAAACGGGCGGCTCACTAACTGGCACACCGATCGGACTCCACGTCCAGTCGGGTACTGTTACCGCCACGAACGTGACCATTGATGGTGACGGATTCGGCGTTCTCATCGACGGCGGATCACCCGCCGTCAAGATTGTGGGAGGCAATATCACCAACAGCACTTCCGCCGGAATTGCGGTTTCCACTGCCGGCAAGCTGGACGTTGGGCCGGCCACAACAATCAACGGTCACACGGCCAGCGCGGGAAGCCCGACCAGCATCGGGATGATCTTGTCGAGCGGAACGACGACGCTGACCGGTACGACCGTCAAGAACAACGTGGTCGGTATCACTTCCAGTGGCGCCGGTACGGTTGTTGTAATCGATGGAGCTTCGGCCATCGATAGCAACCTCTCCAACGGCATCGTCGCTTCGAACCTGGGCAGCAATACAACCCCGGGTCTGACAGTGACGGGCGGCACCAGCGTTGGCCTCAATGGCGGGGATGGAATCGTTCTGTCCGGCGCGATTGCCAACATCAATGGAGTCAACATCCACGAGAACACCAACGGCATTCACGTTTCATCTCCGACGGGTGCCGCGGTGATTCAGGTCGGCAAGGTCGGGACGACGACGCAAGTGCAGCTCAACAGGCAGGCAGGCATCCTGGCCGACCAGGCCCCGGAAACGACCGCGGGTAGTGCAGCGTCGCTGGTAATTGACAGCGTCAGTGCAATGACCAACGGTGGTTCCGGTATCCTATTGAATGCAGCCACCGCGGCGCACGTCTTCGCCGCAATCAGAAACTCGACCATCAGTAACAACGTTGGTACCGGCGTTATCGTTGCCCAGACCGGTACGGGACACACCGACTCTTCTTTCAACGGAAACAAGGTGTTCTCCAACGGGTTCACTGGCTCGACCGACAGCGTTGGAGGGATCCTGTTTAGTACGCCCAGTACTCTTTCGGGATTCGTGGGTAACACCATCAACGACAACAACGGAAACCAGTTGGCTTTCAACGCCATTCAGGTTCCTGACGTCGCCCGAAGCATCACGACCACCTGGAAGATCAGCTCGTCCACCTGTGACATGCCTCCCTCCAACGCCATCTACCACTACAACGCGGGCGTCGTTGGTCTTCGTGTCGCTGGTCCGGTCACGGTCGATGCATCCAACGTGCATTGGCAGAACGCCAGCCCACAGGCTGGAACCGACGTCTCGACTATGGGCACGATCAATTTCGAGCCTCACTGCACTAAAGCCCCGTAGCGAGTAACCCAGTATCGCCAAAGGCCCGGGAGGGAAACCTCCCGGGCCTTTTTTTTGTTCTAGGATCGGCAACCCTGGAGCGCCGAATAACCCGGCTTCAACCTACGTCCTCCACGCACCGTACGGAAAGCGGTGCGCCTGATCGTGGTGAGGCTTTCCGCCCAGTACCGCCACGAATAGTTCGGCCTCGATCGCCTCGCTGTCTGCGCGGCCCTCTCTGCCAACATGAATGAGACAGCTGCCCGCCGGAAGTTTAACGAGCAGGGCGAGCAGGAATCCCACCATGACCGCGACCGCGAGATCGTCCCTGGGGGAGGTGACCGATGTGACCGAGAAGGCCAAACGACGGGCGTTCACCGTCGAGTACAAAGGCAAGATCGTGAAGGAGGCGAGGCGTGCAAGGAACCGGGCGAGGATTGGAGCACTGCTTCGACGTGAGGGGGCTGTACTCGTCCCGGCTGACCACCTGGCGGCAGGCGCGGGACCAGGCGAGCTGGCTCCCGGAGCGGCGGCGAAGAAGCGCGGGCCGAAGGCGGAGCCCGTTGATCCACGTGACACGAAGATCGCCGATTTGGAGCGGCAGATCGCGAACCTGACCACGCGCGCCGAGCGCGCTGATGCCATCGCCGAAATCAAAAAACACTGGTGTCACCTCGAAACCGGCCACACGTGGACAGGTCAAAATCGGCGAGGTCGGGCGCCAGGATGATCGCCCATCACCAAAGCGCGACGCTCGCGAAGAAGCTCAAGTGCTGCCCGCGCAGCTGGCGCACCAAAGTCCAGCCCGATTTTCGTCACCAGGTAGCCGCGGGATAGAAATCACCAGTCTCGGACGCTTCCCTGGTGGCCGGGTTTGACGGGTCCATCGATGGCCGGATTGAGGTGTCCGCCGAGGGCGCAGCTCTCGGTGCCACGGTAGCTCGATGGCTACACGCCGGGTGGGCTCGTTGCCGCCAGGGTGGCGGAAGAGGCGCGCCTCCACCTATCATCGAGGTCGCGCAAGACATCCCAGATGACGCCAGCAGCCTCTGCGCGCTGGAGGTACTCGCGGGCCGCGCCCTTGGATACGTCGGTCGACGCTGAACTCTGACGCTGGGTCAATTCGTGCCCGAACCGCAGACGAAGAATCTCTCGAACTTTATGCGTAGGGTAACGCTCCATCGCGCGAAGACGCCGTCACCGGCCGCCGCGCCAATGAGTCCCCCGTCGTCCCGATCAGGCGCCCGGATCGCGCGGATTTACCGGAATCGGTGCCCGGGTTCCCAACGGAATCGGTGTGAAAGTCAGGCCGGAATACACGCCTCTTCAGATTCATACTTGCCAATCATGGCTTGTACTTACCGATCAAATCGCACCCCAACTCTGTGAACCAGAGGTTTGCATTTTCAACCTCCAAGCTGTCGATCGCACATGCGACTTGTACTTCTTTTACGATTGTCCCGTTGCCCGGTGCCATGGCGGCAAGTTTGCTTTGCGACGCTCCAAACCAAACATTCCCGTCTGGCCCAGGACCAATCGGCCCGGGATAGCTCAAGTCTGTTGAGGTGAGCGAGAATTGCGTAATGGTGCCCGTCGGGGTGATCTTGCCAACCTTGAAAGGATCATTGACGAACCAGATATTTCCATCAGGCCCTCTTCCCAATCGCACATAGCCACCTGAGGCGCCAGAAGGCAGCGCGTATTTCGTAACCATACCGGTCGTACCGGATGTCGTTATGCTTGCTACATACTCGGTAGCTCCATTTCCGTCGCCATACCAAACATTTCCATCCGCACCCACAGCGATATCTCCCTGCAAATTGCCACCGGTCTGTGATGTATCAAAAACAGTGGTCGTCCCTGTCATCGTAACTCTGACGATCGAGGCACGATTCCTGAACCACAAATTACCATCACCTCCTCGGACCATCTTTGGCGGCGATTCTTGATATTTGACGCCATTGCTAAGCGGCACCGTGGAAAAGGCACCAGCAGTCGTGATTTTTCCAATCAAATCGTCGTGAGGACTCTCTAGAAGTAACCACATATTGCCATCAACTCCCGGAGCGATAGCCCCTGGATTGTAAAAGGCTCCAAGAGGATAGTCGGTAATAGATCCGCCAGTTGATATCGCGCCTATCGCATTGGCGACTCTCGACTGCATAAACCACAG
>JAXDMH010000010.1:0-5355 GCA_034666225.1 Myxococcales bacterium | reverse complement strand
CGAAGCGCTGCCGCCCGATCCCGAAACGTCGGGCCCGCTGTCCGGCCCGTTGGTGGCCGGGGCCGGCGTCGTGCAACCAACCGCCAGTGCCAGAGAGGTTAGAAGAATGCCTGCGGAAAAATCGTTCGACCTCATGATCCGATCCAGACTAGCGCTGATGTCCTTGCCCGTCCACGGATTCGACGAACGGGGCCGACGCCGCGCCGCGCATCAGCGGGTCAGGTTGTAGACCAGGGCCCGCAGGGTGCCCACGTCGAAGGGTTTGTTGATGCGCGGGTTGGCCACGCTGCCCAGAAAATCGCGGACCGGCGTGGTGAAGGCGCCGCCCGACATGAACACCATCCGCTCGGCCTGCTGGGGCATCAGGCGCGTCAGGGCCGCGTGCAGGTCCATCCCGGTCATCTCTGGCATCATCAGGTCGCTGAAGATGATGTCATAACGTTCGCCGCGCCCTACCAGCTCCAACGCCGCGCCGGCGCTGGTCACCGTGACCACGTCGTGCTCGCCGATCAACATCCGGCGTATCACCGTGCCCAACATCTCTTCGTCGTCGACGACCAGGACCCGGCCGCGCCGCGGCGGTCGCGGCGCCGGGGTCACGGTATCGGCCATCAGCGCGTCGCCTTCAGCAGCGGGGAGCAAGATCCGGAACAACGTCCCCTTTCCCTCCTCGCTCTCCACGCTGATGGCGCCACCCATGTCCGAGATCAGACGGTGACAGATGGAAAGACCCAACCCGGTCCCCACGCCCTCCGGCTTGGTGGTAAAAAACGCGTCGAAGATCCTGCTGCGCACCGCTTCCGACATGCCAGACCCGGTGTCGCGCACCTCGACGACGACGCGCCCGTCTTCCCCTGGGCCAGGCGCCGTGGTTATCCGGATCTCGTTTCCAGCGGGGTTCCCTTCGGGAATCGCCTGGGCGGCGTTCACGATCAAGTTCAAGAACACCTGCCCCATCCGTGATTCGTTGGCCTGGACCATGGGAATCTTGCCGTAATTCTTGGTCAGACGGGCCCGGCTGCGGATCTCGTTCCAGGCGATGCGCAGCGACGAATCCATGATTCGGTGCACGTCGATGGGGCGGCTCACGCTGGCGTCGGCGCGCGAAAAGATCTTCACGTCCTTGACGATCTGCCGCACCCGATCGGCGGCCTCGCGCGCATCGCGCAGCGGCTCTTCGATGTCTCGCAGGCCCTTCATGCCTTCTTCCGGCGACCGGCCGCCCTTCAGCAGGGCCGCGATGGACAGCGCCACCACGTCCAGGTTCGCCACCAGCGCCGCCAGCGGATTGTTGATCTCGTGCGCCACGCCGGCCGCCAGCGTCCCCACGGACGCCATGCGATCGGTGATCAGCAGCTGTTCCTGCATGTTTCTCTGCTGGGCCCGGATGGCCGCCTCGCGCAGCTCGCGCTCGATGGCGGGGATGAGGCGCGCGAATTTGCCCTTGGTCAGGAAGTCTTGAGCGCCGGCCCGCATGGCATCGACGGCCATTTCGTCGTCGATGGTTCCCGAGACGATGATGAACGGGATGTCGATCTGCTGCTCTTTCAACACCGCCAGCGCGTCCGGCGCGCTGAAGGTGGGCATCGAAAAATCCGACAGCACCAGGTCCCAGGGGCGCGCCAGGGCCTCCGTCATGGCCGCGCCGGTGTCGACGCGTTCATAGTGAACGTCATAGCCGCTCTTGCGGAGATGGCGCAGGACCAGCGCCGCATCGTTCTCGTCGTCCTCGACCAGCAGGATGCGCAGCGACTTTCGGTCCGACGTTTTTTCAGACTCTTTATCTGACATGGGGAGGCACCCGACGATTGAGTCCCAGCCAGTACAAGCCCAGATCGCGGGTGGCCTCCAGGAACTGGCCAAAGTCGACGGGCTTTTGCACGTAGCTGTTCGCGCCCAGACGGTAGCTCTCGACGATGTCCCGTTCCTCGACCGATGACGTCAGCACCACCACGGGAATGAATCTGCTTGGCTGGTGCTGGCGCAATCGCTCCAGCACCTGCAGACCGCCCAGCCGGGGCAGGTTCAGGTCCAGCAAGATGAGCTCGGGCATGCGCTGGGGATCGCGCCCGGCGTGGGCGCCCTGGCACAGCAGAAAATCCAGGGCCTCGTTGCCGTCCCGCACCACCTCGATCTGATCGCGCAGCTTGCTGCGCTCGAAGGCGCGCAACGTCAGCGCGATGTCGTCTTCGTTGTCTTCAACCAACAAGATTCGTGGCGTCACTCATTGCCTCCCGGTGGCTTGAGCGTGAAGAGAAACGTCGCGCCGCAACCAACTTCGGATTCGGCCCAGATCTTTCCGCCGTGGCGTTCGATGATCCGTCCGACAATGGCCAGACCGATCCCCGTCCCCTCGAAGGCGCTGGCGGCGTGAAAGCGCTGGAAGGGCTGAAACAGCCGGTTGGCCCGGGCCGCGTCGAACCCAACCCCGTCGTCGCGGACAAAGTACACGGGCTGATCGTCGGCGGCGGACTTGCCCGGCTTGAGGCCGAATTCGATGCGGGCGCTGGCCTTGCCCTGGGTGAACTTCCAGGCGTTGCGCAGCAAATTCTCGAGGGCGATCCGCAAGAGGCGAGGGTCGCCCGACGCCGTCACCGCTGGCTGCACCACGACCGTCACCTGCCGAGACCCACTGTCGCGGCGAATCTCGTCAAAGATCTCCGTGGCCAGGGCGCTCATGTCGACCGATTGACGGCGAAGCTCGGCCCGACTGAGGCGCGACAGGTTGAGGAGGTCATCGATCAGCTGCCCCATGCGCTGGGCGGCGTTGCGAATGCGCCGCAGGTAATCCTTGGCTTGCTCGTCCAGCTTGTCGCTGTGATCGTCCAGCAGCACCTGGCTGAAACCGTCCAGCGGGCGCAACGGCGCCCGCAGATCGTGCGACACCGAATAGTTGAAGGCCTCCAGATCGGCCATCGTGCGCTTGTGCGCCTCGATCTCCTCGGCCAGCCGGCGCCGGCCCAGATAAAGCTCGACGAACACGCGCACCTTGCTGGACAGCACGTGCGGGTTGATCGGCTTGAACAACAGATCGACCGCCCCGCTGCCGTACCCGCGCAGCACGTTGCCCTCGGTCTCATGCATGGCCGTGACAAAGATGATCGGCACGTCGCGCGTGGCCGGATTGTCGCGGGCATAGTGGGCCACCTCGAATCCGTCCATGCCCGGCATCTGCACGTCCAGCAGCATCACCGCGAAATCCCGCCGCAGAAGCTGCTTGAGCGCGTCGTTGCCGTTGGTGGCGCGGACAATCTCACAGTCGACACTGCCCAGAAGCGCCTCCATGACCACCAGGTTCGCCTCGATGTCATCAACGACCAGCACGGCCGGCTTGGGTGCGGGGCTGCTCACCTGCTCACCTAGCCCCCATAGCGATAGATGCGTTCGCGTTCGTCGAACGAGGAGAACGTTTCGGCGTACGCCGGCGCCAGCCGTTCGCTGCTGCCCAGGCAAAGGAATCCGCCGGGGCACAGGCTCTCTGTGAACTTCCTTAATACCCGCTGCCGCAGCGCAGGTTCGAAATAGATGAGGACATTGCGACAGAAGATGACGTTCATTTCACCAAAGACGTGATCGGAGACCAGATTGTGCTGAAAGAATAGAATGCGCCGGCGCAGAGACTCACGCATAGCAAAATGATCATACGCTGAACGATAGTAGGCGCTGAAGGCCGACGTGCCCCCGGCTGCTTCGTAATTGGCCTGGCACTGGGGGATGCTGTCCGCCGGATAGACCCCCTGCTTGGCGTGCTCCAGGGCGCGCGGGCTGAGATCAGTGGCGTAGATCTGCGTGCGGTCGTAAAGCCCCTCCTCGGTCAGGACCACTGCTGACGAGAAGGCCTCCTCGCCCGACGCACAGCCGCTGTGCCAGACGTTCAACAGCGGATAGGTGCGCAGGATGGGAATGACCTGGGTGCGAAAAGCCCGGTAAAAGCTGGGATCCCGAAACATCTCGCTGACCCGCACGGTCAGATCTTCCAGGACCACCGCGAACAGCTCGGGATCCAGCAGGACCTGGTGTTGCAGCTCGCCCAGGTGGGGCAGCCCGGTCTTGGCCAGCGCGGACATCAGGCGGCGGCGCATCGAGGCCGGCGAATAGTCGCGCAGGTCGTAGCCGTAACGGGCGTGGATCGCTTCCAGGAAAAGCCGAATCTCGATCTCTTCGACCTGGGCGGCATCAGGCACCGGTAGCACCTTTCGACAGATAGTCCGACAGCAGCGCCAGCAGGCGGTCGGGATCAACCGGCTTGGGAAGGTAGGCGGTGGCCCCTGCTTCCAAACATTTCTTTTCGTCGCCGGCCATCGCCTTGGCGGTCAGGGCCACGATGGGCAAATGGGCGTGCTGGGGCTGCAGCCGGATGCGGCGCATGGCTTCATAGCCGTCCATCTCGGGCATCATGATGTCCATCAACACCGAGTCGACCTCGGGGTGCTGGGCCAGGATGGTCAGGGCGGCGCTGCCGGTGTCGGCGGTGAGGACGTCGATCCCCTTGGCGCGCAACGTGGCCGACAACGCGTAAAGCGCCCGCATATCGTCGTCGGCAATCAACACCTTCTTGCCTTGCAGCTCCAGCGAGAAGGGACGCAAATGGCTGGTCCGCGGCCGGCGCACGCCCAGACCCTCCTTGAGGCGGCGCACGAACAAGCGCACCTCGTCGACCAGTCGCTCTGTCGACGACCCCTCTTTCAACACCACCGCTTCGGTATAGGCCTCCAGCATCTTGACCTCGGCCTTGCTGAGGGCGCGCGCCGTATAGACGACCACCGAAGGCATGTCGCCGCCACACTGCTCTTGCAGCGATTTCAAAAGCTGAAGGCCGTCCATGTCGGGCAGCGACAGGTCCAGGATCATCACCGCGTACCGGCCTTCTTTCAGCGCCTGCAGCGCATGCCGGGCGCTGGTGACGTGGTGGACGTCCAGGGACAGCGCAGACAGCCGCCGCAGCAACGATTCGCCGGTGACGACGTCGTCTTCGACCACCAGGATGCGGGGCGCCTGGTCGGTCTGATGCGGGACCAGCGCCTCCACCACCTGTTCCAGCTCGCGGTGGCTGGCGGGTTTTGACAGATAGCCGACGGCGCCCAGGGCCAGACCACGCTCGGCGGCGTCCATGGCCGAGACGAAGTGAACGGGAATGGCGGCCGTCTCGGGATCGGCGCGCAGGGCGTGCATGACCGTCCACCCGTCGATGTCGGGCAGGCGCACATCGAGAATGATCCCCCTCGGCTTGCGTTCCTTGGCCAGGCGCAGACCGTCCTGTCCTTTGTTGGCCACCAGACAGCCAAGCCCCTGATCGCGAATGATGTCGGCAAAGGCGTTCGAGAACACGACGTCGTCCTCGATCAGCAGCAACGT
>JAXDMH010000009.1:0-11346 GCA_034666225.1 Myxococcales bacterium | reverse complement strand
GCCTGAAGTCGCTGGCGGTGGCCAAGTTCATCCCGGGATTCTCCATGGTGGCGCCGCCCCTGGCGGGCGCCATGCGGGCCAGCTGGTCCAGCTTCCTGCTGTTCGATCTCATGGCGGCGGTGCTGTGGTCGTCGGTGGGGATTGGCGCCGGCCTGATCTTCTACCGGCAGGTCGACCGGATGCTCGCGGCGCTGGCGGGACTGGGCGGATGGGCGCCGGTGGTCGCGGGGATCTTGCTGGCTGCGTTCGTGGGTGGGAAATGGATCCAGCGGCGCCGATTCTACCGGAGCCTGCGCATGGCCCGCATCTCCGTCGGTGAGCTGAAACGCCTGGTCGACATCGGCGCCAACCCGGTGGTCTTCGACGTGCGCACGGCCACCGCCCGCGAGCGCGATCCCCTGCGGATCCCGGGCGCCATCGCCTTCGAGGTATCGCAGGTGGACGCCTTCGTGGCCGAGTTGCCCGACGAGCGCGAGGTCATCCTTTATTGCAACTGCCCGAGCGAGGCGTCCGCTGCCCGCATCGCGCGCTTGCTGATGGATCGAGGCGTACGGTCGGTACGCCCGCTGGCCGGTGGCCTGCAAGCCTGGATCGACGCCGGGTTCAAGGCGGAGATAGGGTGATGGCAGGGAAGGATCATTTTCCCGGCCCGGAGGCGTCCGCGATCGCCTGCGCGTCCGCCGGCAAAGCGCCATTGACCAGGGTGTTGTTGCGACCGACGTTGCCGTCCAGCGAGTAGAAGTCGACGTCGGCGAAGTTTTGCTCGATGACGTTGTTGAGGTTCTGATTGGGCGTGGCCGTGTTCCAGCAACGGACGATGTCGTCGTGGACATGCGCGAGCACGTTGCGAGCGACGTGGTAGTTCTGGGTCCCCTCGTCAAGATAGATCCCGATCGCCCAGGTCCGGGTTCCGACGTTGTAGATGTAATTCTCCTCGATCGCCGAGTCTGGCTGCGGCCCCTGGGTGTAGATGCCGCCCCCATCGATCATCATGCCGACCACGTCGTGAATACGGTTGCCGATGATGCGATTGCCGCGCGCATACGTTGGGCCGGCGTGGGAGCCGTTGCCGCCGAAGGTGTACCCCTTGTTCCAGCCGCCCCAGCCGACCGAGATGCCCGTGTACGACAGGTCGAACAATTCGTTGTGAAGGATGGAAGAGTTCTCGGTGAAGCCCGCGAAGATGCCCACCGCGCCGTGGTACTCGGCGCCCACCCTGGTGATGACGTTCTTCTCGACCACATTGTTTGATGTCCGCTGCGCCGCTGGCGTATCCACCGACCAGATCGAGAGATCCCCGAGCTGGAGGCCGCACCCCGAGACGTCCTCGAATCGATTCGCATAGACGACGTTCCCGCTGCTGCCGTTCTCGATCGACAGGGCGCCGGCACCGACGTGGGTGATCACGCTCCTGTCGATCAGGAAATCGTGCGCCGCCGACAGCGTGACCGCAGACGGCATCCGGGTCATGGCGTCGAACCCCGGCTGCAGGTCGTTCATCCCCGTCACGTCGTAACAAGCCTGCCAGGTCGCGCTGCCTTCGGTGGTGCTCGGTCGCAGCCAGGTCGAGAATGCGAACGTCAGACCGCGGAACGTGACGTCGTGAATGGGCCGATCGGTGGTGCCGCGCGCGTCGACCAGCGCCTCCAGCACGGGCACCACCACCGTCGCCGTCGCCAGGTCCTCGCCCGCGCGCGGTTTGTAGAACAGGTCGCCCGCCGTCTCATCGAGGTACCATTCGCCGGCCTCGTCAAGGAGCTCGTAGGCATTTTCAATCCAGAACAGCGAGCCTGGCGGCCAGCCGCCGCCCGGGGATTTCTTGGTCAGGTTGGCGTTGTTCCAGCACGGCTGATCGAGCGTCAGATTGGCGCCGGCCACGCTTGCGACGCCGCAGCGGATCGTCCGCCACTGGGCGTCGAAGATCGCTTCCAGCTGCGTCGGGGCGCGGTAGGTCGCGAAGGCCGTGTTCGGTGCCGTGATGCCGGTGTTGGTCAGCGTGAACCCAGCCGGACGGAGGGGACCACGCGCGCGCGTCGCCCGGACGCCGCCGACGTAAAGCTGGCGCGTCCGCAGGGACGGGTCGACCTTGGCGCGGTAGATCCCCTTCGCTTGATCGAAGACGGACCAGCCGCTCACGCTCACGCCGCCACTCAACACGGGCGTTTCGCCGACGGCCGCTTCATAGACCGTCGGACTTCCCGGCAGGCCAGAGTCGTGAACCGTGTCCGATTCGATCAGCTGAAACGTCTTCGACAGAGCGTACGTGCCGCCCCGCAACCGGATCGTCAGCGGACCGTTGCGCTGCGTGAGCGTACGGGCCTGATCCCGCGCGGTGGTCAGCGCGCAGGGGTGCGACTCGGCGCAATCAAAGCCCTGGCCATCGGAGGCCACGAACAGGATGGAAGGGACGCCGGCGTCGATGCCGGCATCGCCGCCGGCATCGACCACTTCCGAGCTGCCAGCGTCGTTCGCTGTCGCGCCGCCAGTACCGCCGTCGGGTTTCATTCCGGAGCTTGCGCCGCCGGTGCCATTTGCGTCGCCAGCCGGACCCGACGCGCCGCCACCGGCGCCGCAGCCGGCACACGCCATGAACAGAGAGAGGGCGACCGCAGACGAACATCGAGTCATGGTCTGCTCCATGCAGTATAGAACGGCGCTGGAATGGTCCAGAGAGGCTTGCGTCTCAAAACGATCAATTTGATTGTGCAATTACACCGAGAGTCAGGCGGCGACTGGCTGGACCTCTTGTGCGTGCACTAGCGCGGACGATACGCATTGATGAAGTCGACGCGCTCACCGATGGGCGGGTGGCTGGCCCGAAAAAACTTGTAGAGCAGCCCCGGCCGCGGCACGGCCAGGTTCTGGAGTTGCAGCGCGACGAACGCAGTCGCGGCCGCGTGGTTGTCACGGGTTAGATCCAGGCCGAAGCGGTCGGCCTGGTGTTCGTGATAGCGCGACAGCGCCAAGGCCGCCGGTGAAATGAGGAACGAGAACAGCGACAGCAACAGCAACAGCAGCGGCAGCGACGCGGGGTCGGCCAGTCGTGTGAATCCGAAGCGCGTGCCGAAACGCGCGAGCAGGAAGCCGGCCGTGCCGTGCGCCGCAAAGAGGCCCGCCAGGGCCAGCGCCCACGAGACCAAGATGTTGATCCACACGTGGCCAAGGACGTAGTGTCCGAGTTCGTGGCCCACGACGAACCTGGTCTCCGCCGGCGACAGGCGCGTGAGCAGCGTGTCCCAAAGGACGATGCGCTTGGTCTTGCCCAGGCCGGTGACGTAGGCGTTGACCTTCTCCGTGTCGACGCTCTTGTTCACCTCGAAGACGCGCGCCCCCTCGACGCCCGCCTGCGCCGCCACGGCCAGCACCTGGCTCTCCAGCGCCTTGTCCTTCATGGGGCCGAACCGATTGAACAGCGGCGCGATGTACACCGGCCCGATCAGCAGCATCAGCGTCAAGAACGGCAGCGCCAGCGCGCCCGTCCACAGCCACCAGCCCGTCGGGCTGCGCGCCAGCAACAGGTAGGGCACCCAGATGACCAGCGCGCCGATGACCATCCCGACCGCCAGTCCCTTCAGCTGATCCCCCGCGAACTTCGAGAACCGCTGCGCCGACAGGCCATAGGCGTGCTCGCGCAGGTAGCCGACATAGACGGTCAGAGGAAGTTGCACGACGAACAGGAGCGTCGCCACCAGCATCAGGTACACGACCAGCGTGGGATAAAAGTGCCCCCGCGCGACGTTGGACGCCAGCGTCCGCAGGCGCGCCGACCAGCCCGTCAGCAGCAACAACGCGGGCAGCGCGATCCCCAGCACCTGTTCGACGATCCAGATGACGTTGCCGCTGCGGTAGTAACGCAGCGCCAGCGCGGACGCTTCGGGGACGGTGACGGCATCCATGACGGGCCCAGACATCATGCCACGTCTTCCGATCTCGACCGCGTCGGCCGTTCCGGCCCGTGATAACCGGGACAGTTGCTCACACATCCATCAACGCGCGGCAACGTGGGCGCAACGCTCGCGCTCAGTGTTCGCCTTTGATCACGAAGAACGAGCCGCGGATCGTGCCGGCCAGCTTCGATTTCTGCTTGGCGAACTTGAATCGCGACGCCAGCTCTGGTGGCACCTCCATGCCATCGGAGAGCTTGAACCCAACGGCCCGCTTCTTCGGATCGTCGATGGTGTACATCACGTTGATCGAGAGCCCACTCTCGTAGAACACGTAGGCGATCCGGATGTTCTCGACCTGAAAGCGCGCGGCTTCCAGAGGGCGGGGCTCGATGACGATGGCCCGCTCTTTCTTGAGGATGTCGTGCACCCAGTCGATCGTCTCCTTGGCTCGGCTGGCCGGCTCGACGGTGAAGACGTGGTCGTACTTGTTCTTGAAATATCGAGCCTCGTTGGCCCTCAGACCAGCCAGGGCGGATGCCACCGGCGACGACTCCAGCCCGGCGGTCGACACAGTGTTGAAGTCCACGATTTGGGCCATCGCCAGTCAAGATCGCTTCCCCCCAACGAGGTGTCAATACAGAACCTCCGATGGATCGACCCCCACCGTGGCCAGTCGAATAGCTCCTTCTCCGTCATTTCGTCTTCTCGTCTTCTCGTCTTCTCTCAGAGCTCCTCAGTCGTCGAGCGCCCCTCTGAAAGCGGAAAAAAAAGAAGGTCGAAAATGCGAGCGGCGCGACGATGGAAGCCAAGCTAACCGCCGATGCCAGCACCCCTTGGAACTGCCCTGCCAACAGAGCGTAAACCCTGCGTGGTACCGTCACGGCCAATGACCATCGGGTCGGTCGAACCCTCGACGAACGTTCTTCGGCTCGACGAATCGTCGACGCTGCGGAGGCATCGCTACGCCGATCGGTTCTCGGTCGTCCGCGTGGAGACGACAGGGCCGCTGCCCGATGCGGTTCACAAGTCGTCGAGCGTTCCCGCCCTCCTTGTCTCGACGTTCCTTCGGCCAGTGGCGGCGCCGGATTACCGGCTTTGGGTCGACGGCAAGGTCGTTCCGATGGGACCTATCGCCGCCTTTCGCACGAACGTGGTCGATCTCGCGGCCGAGCCCGCGATGTGGGGAGGGCGCGGCGTCGACTACGTGCACTTCCACGTCCGCCGTGCGGCGATCGATGAAACGGCCGCCGTCCTGGGCTACGAGCGCATCGGCGGCTTTCGCCTCTCGGTCGCCCAGGAGGACATCGTTCTCGCGCAGCTCACGAAGACGATCGCGCCGTTCCTCGGCACGGGCACGCCACCGCCGCCTCTCGCCCTTGACCAGATCGAGCTGATCCTCGCCGCCCATGTCGTCCAGCGCTACGGCTCGGTGACCCGCGCCCGGGCCGTCGTCCGCGGCGGGCTTGCCGCCTGGCAGCGCCGGCAGGTCACGGAGCTGTTGCGGGAGAAGCTCGATGGCCGCATCCGACTCGCTGCTCTGGCCGAGATTTGCGATCTCTCGGTCAGCCATTTCGCCCGGGCTTTCAAGGCCAGCTTCGGCGTCACGTGCCATCGCTGGTTGACGGAGCGGCGAATCGAGCGTGCGCAGGAACTGCTCGCCAGGACGCGCCTGTCGCTCGAGGAGATCGCCAGCCAGTCGGGGTTCGCTGATCAGCCGGCGTTCACGCGCGTCTTCCGTCGATGCGTGGGCGTTCCGCCGGGCCTCTGGCGTCGCGAGAACGCGAAGCCGTCCGGCCGATAGCGCGGCGCGCTCACCGCGAGGGGTCTTTCACGTCTTCTTCGCTGCCAGCGCGGCGAATTCCTCTTTGCCGAAAGCGGTGCCCGCGATTCCCCACCCGCCCTCGGCGGCCTCCGTGAGGAGCACCCAGGTGCGGCCAGCCTGTGTCGGGTCCGGGTTGCCCATCTCGAAAACATGGCGGCCGCGACTCTGTCGCTGACGCCGGAAGAAGTTCGCGAGTTGGACGCATCCGCCTGAGGCCCTGCCCTTACGAGGGTCCTATCGGCGACCGTGTCCTCCGCCGTGAAACCCCCCACCACCGTGGAATCCACCTCCGAAATGGGCGCTGCCGAAGGCGCCAACGTGCGCATTGCTGACGCCGCCGGGCCGGCCTTGGAAGGTCGGATGGCCACCGAATACAGGCGCCCGACCGTAAGAGTGAACTGCCGAACCGTACGCCCGCGGAGCGACGTAGCCCGGCCGATAGCCACCGTACGCGGATCGACCGTAACCGTTCGCAGGGCCGTAGCCGCGCCAACCACCAACCGCGACGTGGTTGTACCAGGGATAGTGCGACGGTCCGATCACGCCGAAGTATGGCTTGACGCCCCAGCCGAAGATCCACGGCGCCGTGACCCAGGTCCACCCGGCGCTCGGGTCATAGACGTACTCCGACGGGTAGATCCCCGCCTGCGTCGGCGTGTACGTGTACTGCGAGCCGTACGGCGTCCAGACCCAGCCGTACTGCTGGGTGTCGATCCACTGGCCTTGGGCGGGCGCTGCTTGGGGCGCAGGCTGGGGCACCGACTGGTAGTCCGGCGTTTGCTGGGCGTACTGGGGTGCGGGCTGGGCCTGCTGCTGCGGGATTTCCTGTTGAGGAGGCGGCGGAAGCTGCGCTGGAGGAGGCGGGGGAGTCTGGTTGGGCGCTGGCATTGAAGGCTGAACGGCCTGGTCAGGGTCGAACTCGCCGGCCTCCTGGGCATGCGCGAAGCCGGAGCCGAGAAGCAGGGTGGCGACGAGGGCGGGAACAAACTTCATGGCACTACTCCTGCCCTTGTGACGATCCAGACCGGACCTTCATTCACGGGACGGATCGGGATCGAGCCGACGATCCGGATGTGCTCAGACCGGCATGACCAGCGGTTGGTGGGCACCGGCGAGTCTCGCACCTCCCGGGACGTTGCGTCCTTCTGGCCGAGGGACCGTCTTTATGATCAGGAGGCCATGATGAGCGACATGAATCCGGATCAGGTCAGAGACGCGGTTCGAGACCACTACGGGAAGGTGGCGGAAGCGGACGCCCCAGGCTGCGCACCTGGCTGCTGCGGTGGGGGTGCCGGATCAAGCCTCAAGCTCGGGTATTCCGAGGAGGATCTGGCCCGAGTGCCCACCGGTGCCGATCTGGGGCTCGGCTGCGGAAACCCGCAGGCTATCGCGGACCTCCGTCCCGGCGAGACGGTGGTCGACCTGGGAAGCGGCGCAGGCTTCGATTGCTTCCTGGCGGCCAACAGGGTGGGCCCCACGGGGAAGGTCATCGGGGTCGACATGACCCCTTCGATGATCAGCAAGGCTCGAGGCAACGCGCAGCAAGCTGGAATCGAGGGCATCGAGTTCAGGCTCGGCGAGATTGAGCACCTTCCTGTCGCGGACGCCGCCGCCGACGTCATACTCTCCAATTGCGTGATCAATCTGGTCCCAGACAAGAAGGCTGCCTTTCGAGAGTCCTTCCGCGTCCTCAAGCCGGGTGGTCGGCTGGCGATCTCGGACGTCGTGATGATCGCGCCGCTGCCGGAGGCGCTTCAAGCTCAGGTGGCAGCCCTCACCGGATGCGTGTCGGGCGCCTCGTCGGTCGACGAGCTCCGCCGCTTCCTGACCGAGGCGGGGTTCACCGGTGTCAGCGTCGACGTCAAGCCGGGTAGTCGGGAATTCATCCGGGACTGGATACCCGGGTCGGGCTCCGAGGAGTTCATTGCGTCGGCAGCCATACAGGCGACCAAGCCAGCACCGGAAGACTCGGCGGCCACGAAGGAACAGGAATGCTGCGGACCGAGCTGCTGCTCGTGATGAGGCGACCGTCGTGATTTCACCGAACGCGCGCGGCGTCTGGCAAGAGATAGACGGGCAACTCCGGCCTTTCGTGGCGCGCCGCCTGGCCGACCAGAATGATCTCGGCGACGTCATGCAGGACATCTACGTTCGCATTCAAGCGGGGCTGCCCCGGCTGCGCGACGCCGAACGATTCGGCCCGTGGGTCTACCAGGTCGCTCGCAGCGCACTGGCGGACTACGCACGGGCGAGCCAACGGCATCCGAAACGCGCCGACGAAGACGAGGCGATGGAGCTTGCCGATCCGCTGCCCGCCGAAGCCGACGGCGAAGCGGAGCGGGAGCTGGCGACGCACCTCGCGGTCTTCGTGGCGGCGCTGCCGTCGCCGTACCGCGAGGCGATCACGCTGACCGAGCTTCAAGGGATGACCCAGAAGGACGCGGCCGAGGTGCTGGGGATCTCCTTGTCGGGGATGAAGTCTCGCGTCCAGCGCGGGCGCCAGCAGATTCAGCAGATGCTCCTCGATTGTTGCGAGATCGGGATCGACGCCCGCGGTCGCGTGATGTCGTACGAGCGCCGAGGCGGGTCCGTCGTCCCCGAGAACTGCTGCGACGACACCAAGTCCTGCAAGTGCTGAGGTAGCTTTGTGAGCATGAGCGAAGTCTCCTTTCGGCCGGCAACCTCCGATGATGACGCCTCGATTCGCGCCCTCCTCTCGGCGTCGGCGCTGCCCACCGATGACGTCGCCGCTTCTCGGCAGACCTTCGTCGTCGCCGTCGGGGACGACGGCCTGCAGGGGAGCATCGCCCTCGAGTTCTTCGATGGAACCGCCCTTGTCCGATCGCTGGCCGTGCGCGCGGAGCTTCGCGGAGCAGGGCTCGGCGGTCGACTGTTGGCCCGCGCGCTGGAGCTTGCTGTTGGAAGATATATCCGGACCTTGTACTTGCTAACGACCAGCGCTCAGGAGTTCTTCGCGCGCCGAGGATTCGAGGTCGTCGACCGTTCCGCCGCACCGAAGGCGATGAGGGAAAGCCGCGAGTTCGCCGATCTTTGCCCGACGACGGCGGTCTGCATGATGACGCGCCTCTGAATCGGGGCGATCTGGGACCAGGCGCTCCTTTGCGCGAAATTGCTTGCGTCGCCGCGGGGCGCCGCTTTTGTCGGCCGGCTGGGCGGTGTGTCGCCGACGCTCGATCGCGGGGTGCTCCTGATTGTTGAGCCTGCGCAGGGACCCTCCCGCGTCTTATTGGTGGTCATGCTTCGTTCCGCGCGCCTTTCCCGGGGAACCAGCTTCGCGCTGGTCGACGACGCCGCGCTGGCGCGCGCGGCGGCCGACGGGCAACCGGCAGCCGCGGCGGCGATCTGGGATCGTCATTCGCCGGTGGTGCGCACCACCTTGCGGCGGATTCTGGGCCCCGATTCGGAGGTGGATGACCTGACGCAAGACGTGTTTTTGCGGATCTTCAAGCAGCTATCCGGGCTGCGCGACCCCCAAGCCTTCCGGGGCTTCGTGATGCAGGTGGCCACCAACGCGGCGCTCTCGGAGCTTCGACGGCGCCGGGTCCGGCGCTGGCTGCGTCTGACCTTCGACGGCAGCGTCCCGGACATTTCGGTGGGAGCGGTGGCGTCTTCACCAGCGCGACTGGCGGTCCGGGCTCTTTATCGAATCCTCGACGGATTGGAGCCGGAGTCGCGCTCTGCTTTCGTCCTGCATCACATCGAAGAGCTCGCGCTGCGTGACGTGGCGGCGGCGATGAAGCTGTCTCTGGCGACTGTGAAGAGACGGCTGGTCAAGGCGCACGCGCGTCTTCGCCGCCTGGCCAAGGACGACGGGCAGCTGCGCGGATATCTGTCCGGAGGACGCCATGGTCCTGTCTGACGAAGAGTCCGGTGGCGGCGGCGACGCCCAGCGCGAATGGCAAGGGCTGGCGACGGTGGTCCGCGAGGCGATCAAGGACGATGAGCCCGACCTGGTACGCGCGCAGCGGCGGGCCCGCTTCGTGGCCGCCTGCGCGGCGCAGGCGCGCGGTGACCGGCGACCAGCGACACCGCAGGCGCGCGTGCTGTCACGTTTCGGTCGGCCGTGGTGGGCGTGGGGCATGGCGACCGCATTCGTGGTCGGGGCCGCGCTGTTGGTCGTCTTCGGTCGGTTCGGTGTGGTGCCCACGCTGAGCTATCGGGTGACCGGCGCGGAGGCCAACGGTGGATACCTGCAGCTAACAGCGGCGGCTCCCGCGGACGTTTCATTTTCCGACGGAAGCCACATCCACGCGCAGCCGGCGACGCGGATGCGCATCGCTGGCGTCGGCGCGCGCGGCGCCCACCTGGTGCTGGAGCGCGGGCGTCTGGACGTGGACGTGAACCACCGTCCGCGGGCCGGGTGGACGATCGAAGCCGGTCCTTACGCAGTGGCGGTCACCGGCACGGCCTTCTCTGTCCGCTGGGAAAATGACGAACTGTCTGTGGTGATGGCGCGCGGGAGCGTGATGGTGCGCGGGCCGTCCGCACCGGTGGGCGTGGCGGTGCGGGGCGGGCAGCAGCTGACGGCGCGACCCCGCGATCATCTTTTGTCGGTGGTCGATCGAACCACCGCCCCGCCGGTGGTCAAAACTTCCACCACGGCTTCGCCTTCGGTCGAGACGGACGTCGACGGTCCAGGCCCTGCTTCAGCGGCGCCGGAGGAACCAGCCTCTCTTTCGCCCCGCGTGGGCAACGGTCGCGCGTGGCCGCGGCGAATCGCCGCGGGCGAGTACGCGCAGGTCCTGCGCGAAGCGGAAGACCGCGGCCTCAACGCCGTCCTGGCCGGCGTTTCGGTGGCCGACATCGCGGCGCTGGCGGACGCCGCTCGCTATCTGCATCGAACCGATATCGCGCGCCGGGCCTTGCTCGTGGAGCGATCTCGATTTCCGCGCTCGCAGGAGGCTCGGGCTGCCGCCTTCTTGCTGGCGCGAATCATCGAGGAGGATGGCGACCAGACCGCGGCGGTCGACGGTTATGGCCGTTATCTGAACGAATCGCCACGCGGTCCGTTCGCCCAGGAGGCCCTGGGGCGCCAGGTGGCCTTGCTGTGGAAGCGCGGCGAACGGACGACGGCACTGCCCCTGGCGCAAACGTACCTGCGCCGATTCCCGCGGGGCCCGTACGCGCCCATCGGGCACGATATCGTCGACGGACCTTGACCGTGGTTCGCCGCACTTTCGGGCATATATTCGTTTTCTGGCTGTTTTCGTTTCACGCCGCGCGCGCCGAACCGTCGCGAGTGCGGCTGTTTCGCGGCAACGACGTCGACGCGATCGTTCGCCAGGCCACCACCCGCCTGGAAGCCGAGCTGCAAGCCGCCGGATTCGTCGTCGATTGGGAAAACGCCGCGGCCGCCACCGACCCGCGGCGCGCGCTGGAAACCGGGGGCGCTCCCTCATTCGCGTCGATCGTCATTTTGCGCAGCGGTTCGGAAGCGGTCGCCGACGTCTGGGTGGTGGACCATCTCAGCAACAAGACACTGGTCCGTCGCGTGGATGCCGGACCAGTTTCGGGAACGGAGCGGGCGCGAACCCTGGCCATTCGTGCCGTCGAGCTTCTGCGCGCCAGCCTGCTGGAGTTGCGCCAGCCGGCGGAAGAAACTGGGCAGCCCGCGCC
>JAXDMH010000008.1:0-3694 GCA_034666225.1 Myxococcales bacterium | reverse complement strand
CCCCCCCCCCCCCCCCCCCCCGCCCCTCGACGGAGCGAATGGGGCCCCGCCTCACGTACAGCCGCCCTCCGCTGTCTCTACAACCGCCCCGGTGCGGCCCCAGCCGGCGCTAACCCCCGTGCGATTTTTCGTAGCCAGCGATGGCGTCTTCCTGCGAGAGCAGGAAATCCAGTTCGTCGATGCCGTTCAGCAGGCAATAGCGCGCGAAGGGTTCGACCGGGAACTTCGCCTGGCGGCCGTCCGCCAACGTCACGGTCTGGTTCTCCAGCGAGACCGTCACCGCCGCACCCGGCGTGGCCAGCGCCGCCTTGTGAAAGGCAGGGTCGACGACGATGGGCAGCAGGCCGTTCTTGAGGGCGTTGTTGCGAAAGATGTCGGCGATCGATGTGCTGATCACCGCGCGAAAACCATAGTCGTACAGCGCCCACGGAGCGTGTTCGCGCGAGGACCCGCAGCCGAAGTTGTCGCCGGCCACCAGCACGGCCGCCCCCTTGGATTCGGGGTGATTGAGAATGAAGTCGGGCTTGGGCTGGCCGGCGGCGTCGTAGCGCCAGTCGGAGAACAGCTTTTCGCCGAGACCGTTCTTGGTCGTCCCCTTCAGAAAGCGGGCCGGAATGATCTGATCCGTGTCGACGTTTTCGATCGGCAGGACGACGGTGCGCGAGACAAGAGTCTTGATCGGTTCCATGGGTCGGTCTCTCCGTGTGGCCTTAGACGAGCTCACGCGCGTCGGTGATCTTGCCGGTGACGGCCGCCGCCGCCGCGGTCAGGGGGCTGGCCAGGAATGTCCGGCCGCCCGCGCCCTGGCGCCCTTCAAAGTTGCGGTTGCTGGTGCTGACCGCGTACTGCCCCGGTTTCAGCTGATCGCCGTTCATGGCGATGCACATCGAACAGCCGGCCTCGCGCCAGTCGGCGCCGGCGTCCTTGAAGATGCGGTCCAGGCCCAGCTGTTCCGCTTGCAGCTTGATCCGCTGCGAGCCTGGCACCACCAGCACGCGCACGCCCGCGGCCACCTTGCGCCCCTGAAAGACGCTGGCCGCCGCCTGCAGATCGGACAGGCGCGAGTTGGTGCAGCTGCCGATGAAGACGACGTCGACGGCGTGACCGAGCAGCGGCTGGTTGGCGGTGAGGCCCATGTAGGCCAGCGCCTTTTCCATGGTGGCGTTGGTGGGCGCCGGCACGTCGGCGCGGATGGAGATGCCCATGCCGGGGTTGGTGCCGTAGGTGATCATCGGCTCCAGCGTGGCGGCGTCGAACGTCTCTTCGCGATCGTACGTGGCGCCTTCATCGCTGGGCAGCGACCGCCAGGCGGCGACCGCCTTGTCCCAGGCCGCGCCCTGGGGCACGCGGGGACGGCCGGCCAGATACTCGAAGGTGACGTCGTCGGGCGCGATCATGCCGGCGCGGGCGCCGGCTTCGATCGACATGTTACAGACGGTCATGCGCTCTTCCATGGACAGGGCGCGAATGGCCGAGCCGCGGTATTCGATGACATGGCCGGTGCCGCCGCCGATGCCCAGACGGGCGATCACCGCCAGGATCAGGTCCTTGGCCGTGACGCCGGGGCGCAGCTTGCCCTCGACGGTGATGGCCAGCGTCTTGGGTTTCTGCTGCAGCAGGCACTGCGTGGCCAGCACGTGCGACACCTCGCTGGTGCCGATGCCGAAGGCCAGCGCGCCGAACGCGCCGTGCGTGCTGGTGTGGCTGTCGCCGCAGACGATGATCTCGCCGGGCTGGGTGACGCCCAGCTCGGGGCCGATGACGTGGACGATCCCCTGTCCGGCCGAGCCCAGCGCGTGCAGCTCGATGCCGAACTCCGCGCAATTGGTCTCCAGCTGGGTGATCTGCGCCGCCGCCTGGCTGTCCAGAATCTGAATGCGGCCGTCCTTGCCGCGCGGGGTGGTGGGCGTCGAGTGATCCATCGTGGCCACCGTGCGCTCGGGGCGCCGCACCTTCAGGTTGCGGTCACGCAGCCAGCCGAACGCCTGCGGCGAGGTCACTTCGTGAATCAGGTGCAGGTCGACGTACAGGATGGCCGGCGTGTCGTCGCTGGCCGGCTGAACGACGTGGCTCTCCCAGATCTTCTCGAACAACGTGCGGGGCTTCATGCGGGCTTTCTTGCTTCCTCTCGGGGCAGGGGTTGGGATTGGACCTGGGCCTGGGCGTCGCGCGCGCGCACCAGCGGCAGCTCCAGCGCGTCGGCCAGGGCTTCGGCGGAGGCCTCGATGATGTTCTGTGAAACGCCGATGGTGCTCCAGCGCTCTTCGCCGCGCGCCGCTTCGATCAGCACGCGCGTCTTGGCGCCGGTGGCCGCCTCCGGGTCAAGGATGCGGACCTTGTAGTCGACCAGGTGCACTTCCTTCAGCAGCGGGTACACGACGTTCAGCGCCTTGTGAAACGCCCCGTCCAGGGCATGCACGGGTCCCGAGCCGTCGGCGACGGTGTGCACCACCTCGCCGCCCACCTTCAACTTGACGGTGGCTTCGGCGAACATGGAGTTGCCGCGGCGGCGTTCGGAGATGACCACGACGTCGAGGACCTCGAAGGGCGGCGCGTAACCGGGCTGGCTGCGCCGGGCCAGAAGTTCAAAGGAGCCTTCGGCGGCCTCGAACTGAAAGCCCTGGCTCTCCAGATCTTTGATGCGGTCGAGCAGCGCCTTCTCATTCCCCTTGGCGTCGACGCCCAGCTCGGCGGCGCGCACGCGGACGTTGCCGCGCCCCGACAGCTCCGAGACGACGATGTGCCGGCGGTTGCCCACACGCTCGGGCGGGATGTGCTCATAGCTTGCGGTCACCTTCTCGACGGCGGCCACATGCGCGCCGCCCTTGTGCGCGAAGGCCGAGACGCCGACGTAGGGCGCGTGGGCGCGCGGGCGGATGTTGGCGATCTCGCTGATGGTGCGCGACAGGTCGGTCAGGCGGGCCAGGCTCTCGTCGGGGACACAGCGGCGGTCCATCTTCAATTGCAGCGCCGGGATGATCGAGATCAGGTTGGCGTTGCCGCAGCGTTCGCCCCAGCCGTTGATGGTCCCTTGCACCTGCGTGCAGCCGGCATCGACGGCGGCCAGCGCGTTGGCCACCGCCAGATCGCTGTCGTTGTGCGTGTGAATGCCCAGGCGCGTGGGGACGGCGGCCTTCACCTGGGTCACCACCTCGGTGATGAAGCTGGGCAGGCTGCCCCCGTTGGTGTCACACATCGTGATCCAGTCGGCGCCCGCCTCGGCGGCGGCGCGACAGGCGGCGATGGCGTATTCGGGATCGGCGCGGAACCCGTCGAAGAAATGCTCGCCGTCGTAGACCACTTCCTTGCCGTTCTTTTTCAGGTACGTGATCGAATCGGCGATCATGGCCAGGTTCTCTTCGGGGGTGGTGCCGAGGACCTTGGTGATGTGCAGCAGCCACGACTTGCCGAAGATGCAGACCACCGGCGTGCCGGCGTCGACCAGCGCCCGCATGTTGGCGTCGTCATCGACGCGCGTGTTCGCCTTGCGCGTGCTGCCAAAGGCGGTCAGCTTGGCCTGCTTGAGGCCCAGCGTTCGGGCGCGGCGAAAAAACTCAACGTCCTTGGGGTTCGACCCGGGATAGCCGCCTTCGATGAAATGGATTCCGAACGCGTCCAGGTGGCGGGCAATCTTCAGCTTGTCCTCGACCGACAGCGACAGCCCTTCGCTCTGGGTGCCGTCGCGCAACGTGGT
>JAXDMH010000007.1:0-12904 GCA_034666225.1 Myxococcales bacterium | reverse complement strand
GCTCGCCGTCGACGGTGACCTCGGCCTGGAACTGCTGGTCGGGGGCGATGCCTTCAAAGACGGCGCGTCCGCTGGCATCGGTCTTGGCGGTTCGCTTGCGCAGATCGCCGCCGGCGTTCTTGATGATGGCCGTGATCTCCACGCCGGCGGCGGCGTTGGCGGGCGTCTTGCGCCCGACGCGCACGGTGACGGTGCCGGGCGGCATCCCGCGGTCGGGCAGCGGTTTGCCCGAGATGGCGCGCAGGTTCGGCATGCCCCCAGCGGCGCCGGCGCTGGCGCCACCCATGGGTGCTTGCGCGTTCACGACGGGCAGCGGAACCGCACCGGCCAGCGCCAGCAGGGCCGACGTGACTAGGAGGATTTGGCTAGTCTTACGCCGCATGATTTGCAGAAATGCGCATCGCTGTCGTTGACGGTGTTGCAGGTCGGGCAGCCCGAGGTGGAAGGGGAAGTGGTTGTCGGCGCAGACGCGCCGAGCGTCGATGCTGTCTTGGTCGCCGCCGTCGTGCTGGGCGCCGCCGGCCCGCCGGCCTCGGCCAGGGCGTACAGGCGGTCCTTCAGCTCGCGCTCGATCAGCTGCCGATAGTTGTCGCCGGCTTCCAGCTCGCTGATGAGGCGCATGGCGCGCGCCCGATAACGGCCGATCATGTCTCGGTAATCGGGCTCGGCGATCTTGCGCATCTGGTAGTCGAGCTCGATCTCCTTGATCGCCTTCAAGACAATCTGCTTTTCCCGCTCCAGCTCGCGCAGGCGTTGCGGCGCGCGCGGGGCCAGCGCCGCCGCCGGCGCCTCGGCGCGGGTCAGCGGATCGATGACGCGCCACAGGGCCATGCCCGCCAGCGCCAGCGTCATGCCGCCCAGGCCCAGCATCACCAGCGGCGGACCCATGCGCATCCGTTCCACGAAGACGCCATAGCCGATGGCCAGCGCCGCCGACACCGAGGCCAGCAGCCAACCGGGGACACGGCGCCGCCGTCGGACCGCTGCCGGTGGCGCGACGGCCGCATCGCCGGACGCAACCGCGCCGGATTTCGTCTTGGCAGTGGGGGCTGCGGGCACGATGGGACCGAACCTAGCTCAATCTCGACGAATCAATCCAGGTTTCGCAGTTCGTCGTCCAGTTTGTCCTGAAGATCCAGGTCGGCGTTCGGCGCCGCCGCCGCGCCCGGTCCCGCCGCAGCCGCCGTCGGGCGGCGCGACATACGGTAGGCCACGTATCCCAGGCCACCCGCCGCCAGCACGCCCAGGCTGTAGGGCAGGACCCAGATCAGGCGGTTGAACCCCTTGTCGATGGGCGAGGCCAGCGCGATCTGGCTGCCGTACTTGGTGATGAAAAATTGGATGACGTCGTCGCGGGTCTTGCCCTCGCCGAGGAGATTGTGGATGGCGATGCGATCCTGGGCGGCGTTTCCGCAGCCCTCCGAAGCGCATTCAATGAGGTTGTGCCGGCACGACCCGCACTGGCAGATGATGTTGCGCACCAGCCAGTTTTCGTCCGGCCCCTGCGGCGTGGGCGGCTCGCCGGCGGCGCTGCCCATCTCGGCCGCCTGCGCCGGCCCCGACCAACCCAAGGTCGCTGCGCCGCCCAGGCCCGCGGCGATCAGCAAAAGGACACCGGCCGCGCCCGCCGCCGAATCGGAGACGCCCGACCGGGCCCCCGCTCGCATCGTCAGCCGTTCCAGCACCGATTCCGGCAACAGGGCGATGCCGGTCCCGATGGCCAGCAACATGAACCCGAACCAGATCCAGTCGACCACCGGGTTAATCACCACCTTCAGCGTGGCGTTGCCCTCCGCCAGGTCATAGTTGCCGAGAGTGATGTAAAGGTCCTCGGCCGGCGACCGGCGAATCGCCACCTCGGTGGTTGGTTCGCTCTCGTGGTTGCGGAAGAACCACTTGGCCGGTCGCATGTGGTCGATGACCTTGCCGTCGACCATCGCGGTGAGCTCGCCGGTGACCATCTCTTTCTGGCGATCCTCTTCGTGGGCCAGGCGATCGACGCGGACGGTGTAACGCCCGATCTTGGTCTCGCCGCCCGGCGCCAGGCGGACCTCGCTTTCCTTCTGATACGCGGTGCCGGCGAAGCCCAGGAACATCAGCACGATGCCGACGTGGACGATGTACCCGCCATAGCGACGCTTGCCGCGAAGGACGATGCCCATCAACGCCGACACCACGTCCGAGCCGGTGTTGCGGCGCCGGATGATTACACCGCGGACGAATTCCTGGGTGATGGTCGTCGTGACGAAGGCGCAGAAGCCGAAGCAGATCACCGCCGCCCACGACGTCTGCAGCCCAAAGGCAAAGCAGATGCCCACCGTCAACAACGCCGCCGACGACGGATACAGGAATTGAAACCGCAGGTGCGACACCGTGGCCTTGCGCCAGGCGATCAGCGGACCGACGCCGGTCAGAAACAGCAGCGTCAGACCCAGCGGCACCATCCATTTGTTGAACACCGGCGGCCCCACGGTGATGCGCTGGCCCAGCAGCGCCTCCGACAGCGTGGGGAACATCGTGGCGAACATGATGAAGAACGCCGAGAACAACAGGATCCAGTTGTTGACGGTGAAGGCCGCCTCGCGCGACAGCCAGGAATCGAACGTGGCCCGCGCCCGCAGGTCAGGCAGCCGTTTGATGACGAAGCCAAAGCTGACAATCAGCGTGATGGCCATGAAGATCGTGAAGATCCAGGCCAGCGTCGAATCCTGACCGAAGGCGTGCACCGACTGCACGATGCCCGACCGGGTCATGAACGTGCCGAAGATGGTGAGGAAGAACGTCAGGATGATGAGCGTGACGTTCCAGATCTTCATCATCCCGCGTCGTTCCTGAATCATGATCGAATGCAGGAAGGCGGTGGCTGTTAGCCAGGGTAGGAACCCCGCGTTCTCCACCGGATCCCAGCCCCAGAACCCGCCCCAGCCCAGCTCTTCATAGGCCCACAGCATCCCCAGAGTGAGGCCCATCGACAGGAAGAACCAGGCGCCCAGCGTCCATTTGCGCACCGACGCGATCCAGGCGTCGTCTAACTGCCCCGAGATCAGCGCCGCCAGGCCGAAGGCGAACGGGATGCTCATGCCGACGAACCCGGTATACAGCGACGGTGGGTGCGTCACCATGTACGCGTTTTGAAGCAAGGGGTTCAGCCCCTTGCCCGCGGTGGGGATGTCGGTCAGGTACGTGTCGAAGGGGTTCTTGTGAAAGACGATGACGTACAGAAAGAAGTCGGCGATGGCCATCAGGATCATCACCACGTACGGCAGCA
This sequence comes from Myxococcales bacterium, assembly GCA_034666225.1. Taxonomy (GTDB): domain Bacteria; phylum Myxococcota_A; class Polyangia; order Fen-1088; family Fen-1088; genus DATKEU01. The sequence continues at coordinate 9,636 of JAXDMH010000007.1, read as the reverse complement.
GCTCGCGGTGGCGGTTGCGGTTGGTGTACACGGCGATGGCCGAGAACACCGACAGCAGGAAGACCCACCACAGGATCGACCCGTCCAGGCCGCCCCAGTACGCGGTGATTTGATAGAACAGCGGCGACGCGGCGTCCGAATAGCGGTGCACGTACTTGATGGAAAAGTCGTGCGAGACGAACGAATAGACCAGCGCCACCGATGACAGCCCCAGCACGCCGGCCAGCGCGTAGACGCCGGCCCGCGCCGATTCGATGAGGCGACGGTTGCCGCGCCGGGCTCCGATCAGCGACGCGACGCCCGCGTTGGTGGCCACCACCAGGGCGATCAATAGCGTGAGTGTTCCGAATGCCGCCATGTTGAACCGAGCCCTTCAGCCCGGACCTGGTCCGGGCGACTTGCACGTCGTGAAACGTGCGAATGCCTTGAGCCACGCAAAGTTAGCACAAGGGGTCCCACCCGCCCACGCTTGAACGCGGGGCGGCTTAGATACCGGACGCCCGTGCGGGCGGGGTGGGTGGGGGCATGATGGGGAGGGCCTTCAGCTTGGCCTTCAGCAGCGCCCGAAAATCGGCGGCGCCGGTGCCTTCCAGGGGGACGTCGATCCACTGCAGCACCGGGCTGCCGTGGGCCAGACGCTTGGCTTTCTGGGCAACAGGCGACAGGGCGGGCCAGTCCACGCCGGCCATGGCCGCGGGATCCAGCGCCACGATGCCCAGCAGGCGATCCTGGTGAATCATCATCGAGCAGACCGATTGCTGGCCGTCGCGTACGTACCGATAGGCCCAGCCGGTCTTGGGGCCGTAAAAGAACAGCTCTTCGGCGACGCCTTTCTGCTTCTTCAAGAACGCGCGCACCATCTCGAAACGTTTGCCCGCCGCCATCGGCAGGCGGGCGGCGAACTCGGTCTCGGAGGGCGCCTGGTTCTTCTTGGGGAAGGCGACCTTGGCAGGCTTGGCCGGCTTCTCCGGCTTCGCTGGCTTGGGCGCGCTGGCCTTGGTGGCCCTGTCCTTCGCTGGAGGCGCCTTGGTCGGAGGCGCCTTGGCCGGCTTGGACGGCTTCGCCGTCTTGGACGTCTTCTTGGCGCCTTTGGAAGCCATGGGATGACCCGTGCCCGGCGTTCCTACGCCGAGAGGCCGGACTTTGGCGCCGCCGGCTTCCTGCGGTTCATCACCCAGCTGATCATGCCCGGCAGCAGCGACACGAAGATGATCACGATGATCACCTTGTCGATCTGCTTGGTGATGGGCGGATAGAACTTGCCCAGCGTGTATCCCAGCATGGTCATGCTGAACACCCAGCCGATGCCGCCGAAGATGTTGAACGACAGGAACCGTCGATAGTTCATCTGCCCGATCCCCGCCACCACCGGCGCGAACGTGCGCACGAACGGCAGGAAGCGGGCGATGATGATCGTCTTGCCGCCGTGGCGGTCGTAGAACTCTTTCGTGCGCAAGAGGTGCTTGCGCGAAAACAGCAGCGACTGTTCGCGGCTGAACAGCTTGGGCCCCGACTTCGCGCCGATCCAGTAGCCGACAGTATCGCCCGCGATGGCCGCCGCCATCACCGCCAGGTTCAACCAGACGATGTTCAGCAGCGGCGTCTGCTCGGAATTGGCGCTGGTGCAGAACAGCCCGGCCGTGACCAGCAAGGAATCGCCCGGCAGAAAGAAGCCGACCAGCAAGCCGGTCTCCGAGAAGATGACCGCGACCAGCGCGATGAGGCCGCCCCAGCGGACGATCCCCTGCACGTCGTAGATGCGGTGAAACAAGTCGATAAGCTGTTGCATGCGATCCCTTCCCTTGGCCCGTCGCCGGGCCTGCCGCGCGCAGCACTTTGTGCTAACTGGCCCGCTTTGTCACGTTCCGGGCCTCAGGGGATCTCGACGGTGACGTCGCCCTGGCTGATGCGGGCCTGGCAGGAGAGCCGGATCTTGGTCAGGAAGTAAACGTTGCCCAGATGCCGCCGCTCGTCGGCGTTCAGCGGGGTCAGGTGTTCCTCGCCCGAGACGATCTTGACCCGACACAGGCCGCAGCTGGCCTTTCCCACGCACGACGTCGGGATCTTCATCCCGGCGCGGCGGCCCACCTCGAAGATCGATTCGCCGTCGGCGCAGGCCACGCGCAGACCGTCGGGGACAAAGGTGATGGACGGCATGGGGTGGGCTAGGAAGTTTCCTTGCCCCCGCCCAGCTTGACCACGGCGTTCCATTCCTTGGCGGTGACCGGCTGCACCGACAGACGGCTTCCCTTGCGCAGCAGGACCATCTCTGTCAGCGCCGGGTGCCCGCGCAGCTCCGGCAAACCCACCGGGCGGTTGAACACGTGGCCCAGCTTGACGTCGACCATGTACCAGCGCGGCTCGTCGGGCCGCGCCTGCGGGTCATAGTGATCCGAATGGGGATCGAACTGGCTGGCGTCGGGATAGCCGGCCCGGACGATCTCCGCGGTGCCCACCGCCGCGGGAGGGTCGGCGCTTGAGTGATAAAAAAGCACGCCGTCGCCGACGCGCATCTCGTCCCGGATCAAATTGCGGGCTTGATAGTTGCGCACGCCGTCCCAGGACGTGGTCTGGGCCGGCGCACCTTGCAGATCGGTGATCGAGAAGCTCTCCGGCTCCGATTTCATCAACCAGTATCGCCGCGCCATGTTTTGTGCGGCGCAGTCTAGGCCAAATCGAGGACCAAAACCTCTGCTTCGCCAGAAGGATGTCCTGCGGCGGTCAGCTCCAGGGTCGTCTCATTCTGAATCGCCGCGCCGTCCCCCTCGGACAGCGAGTGCCCGTTCAGCATCACGGCGCCTCGAGCCACCTGGACCCAGGTCGACCGTCCCGCCGGCGGCTGGAACGTCAGGCGATCGGCGCCCTGCAGGATTCCGGCGTAAACGTCGACGTCCTGGTGAACGGTGACCGAATCGTCGCGTCCATCGCGCGACGCCACCAGACGCAGCCGTCCGCGTTTGTCGGCGGCGCTGTACGACTTCTGTTCATAGCCGGGGGCCAGCGAACGTTTTTCGGGGAGGATCCAGATCTGCAGAAACCGGACCGGTTCGCTGCGCGAGCCGTTGAACTCGCTGTGGCGCACGCCGGTGCCGGCGGTCATCCGCTGGACGTCGCCGGGACGGATGACCGACCCGGTGCCCAGGCTGTCCCGGTGTTCAAGGGAGCCGTCCAGGACATAGCTGACGATCTCCATGTCGCTGTGGCCGTGGGTCGGAAAGCCGCCGCCGGGGGCCACCCGGTCGTCGTTGATCACCCGCAACGATCGAAAACCCATCGCCGACGGGTCGTAATACTCCCCGAAGGAAAAGCTGTGCCGGCTGTCGAGCCAGTCAATCCGTGTCGTGCCCCGTTCCGCCGCTGGTCTCACCTGGATCATGTCCGTCTTCCTTTCGTTCGAAGTCGGATGCTACGCCTCCCACAAAAGATCCGAACGCGGTTCGCATTGACGATCTGAAATCGGCGCTTAATCTTGAGTTCTGGCGTGTGGCATATCGCCCACGTCGACATAACCCGCGGGGAGCTGATGGCCTCCGCGAAAGGAGAGAGACGATGCATCCAGGAATGATGTACTGGTGGAAGTCCCGTCAAATGGCCGGCGGCGGCGACGGTTGCAGCCCGGCAAGTTGCGGGCCCGGCGGCGCGCTGCAGGCCTGGCGCGGCGGCGGGGGTGGCGATGAACGCCACGCTGGTGGCGGCGATGAGGGGGACGGAGAGTTCGGTGGCGGAGCCTTCGGGGTGCGGCGGCCTCTGCGCTTTCTGGCCTACAAACTGGAACTGGACGAACGACAGGTGGGCGAGCTGGCTCGGATCCTTGACGAGCTGAAGACGGAGAGGGCCCAGGCCGAGGTGGATCGCCGCCGGACGCTATCGGCCTTCGCCGACGCCGTCGGAGGCACCGCCTTCGACGACGCGCGGGCCAAGGAAGGGGCGGACCTGAGGGTGGCCAGCGCCCAGCGACTGCGCGACGCGGTGACCAAGGCCCTGGGGCGGATTCACGCCCTTCTGGACGACGAACAACGGCAGCGGCTGGCCTACCTGATCAGGACCGGCACGCTCGTTTTGTAACGCCGCCGAGGCCAAGCTGATCAAAGACAGGCGGGATCGCCCGCTGGTCGTTCGCGGCGGCGCCGGGGTCGCTCCGGCGCCGCTGTGGGGCGGCCGAGATTGGAGGACGACAATGAATGCTTTGCAGAGACAGCCAGATGACGACACGGACCTCGCTCGACGGCGCGAGGACCAGGTCATGGACAGTTATTCGCAGACGGTGGTCTCCGTCGCCGAACAGGTGAGCCCGTCCGTGGTTCGCGTCGACGTCGAGGGTCCCCCGGAGCCGGCGGGTCGGCGCCGGACCCCGCGACCGGAAGGCCCGTCGGGCAGCGGTTCGGGATTTGTGTTCACCCCTGACGGCTTCGTGATGACCAACAGCCACGTCGTCAACAAGGCGCGCAAGATCGAGGTGTCGCTGCCCGACGGACGTCGCTTTCCCGCCCATCTGGTGGGCGAGGATCCCGACACCGACGTCGCCGTCCTGCGCGTCTACGCGCCGGATCTGGCGGCGGTCTCGTTCGGTGATTCCTCGCGCCTGCGCGTCGGCCAGCTGGCCATCGCCATCGGCAATCCGTACGGGTTCGACGTCACCGTGACGGCGGGTGTGGTCAGCGCGCTTGGCCGATCGTTGCGCACCAAGACCGGGCGGTTGGTCGACGACGTGGTTCAGACAGATGCTGCCTTGAACCCGGGGAACTCGGGCGGGCCGCTGGTCGACGGGCGGGGCCGGGTCATCGGCATCAACACGGCGATGATCATGCCGGCCCAGGGGATCTGCTTTGCCATCGCCATCAACACCGCCAGCTTTGTCATGGGACGGCTGATTCGCGACGGTCACATCCGGCGCGCCTATATCGGCGTGGCTGGCCAGAACGTCCCGTTGCACCGTCGGGTCATGCGGTATCACGAGCTGGCCACCGAGAGCGGGGTCTTTGTCGTGTCCGTCGAACCGAACGGCCCGGCGGCAGAGGCCGGCGTGCGCGAAGGCGACCTGATCGTCAAGTTCGGCGAGACACCCATCGCCGGCGTCGACGACCTGCACAAACTCCTCACCGAGGAACGCGCCGGCGCCGCGACCGAGCTGACCGTCATCCGGGACATGCGCAACAAGCAGTTATTGAACGTCACCCCGACGTTCCGACACTAGTGCGGGCGGCGGCGCTGGCCGGGCGTGCATCGTCGCAGGCTCCGGGATATTCTCCCGGTCAGCGCCATGATCTCGATCCAGCTTGCCGCCGACCGCAAACCGCGCCCCATGGACTCCGAGTTGGTGTTCGGCCGGCTCTTCACCGATCACATGGCGGTCATTGACTATGAAGAAGGGCGCGGCTGGTTCGACCCACGGATCATTCCTTACGGTCCGTTGACGCTGGACCCGGCGGCGGCGGTGCTGCATTACGGGCAAGAGCTGTTCGACGGTCTCAAGGGGTTTCGTGGCGTCGACGGCCGCATCCGGCTGTGGCGGGCCGACCGTCATTGCCGGCGCATGGCCGAAGGGGCGGCGCGACTGTGCATGCCCAGCATCGATGTCGAGCTGATGCGTGAAGCCTTGCTGGCTTTCGTGCGCGCCGATCGTGATTGGGTCCCGGGCGCGCCAGGGACGTCGCTGTACATCCGTCCCACGCTGATCGCCACCGAGCCGTTCCTGGGCGTGCGGCCGTCAAAACAATACCTTTTTTACATCATCGCCTCGCCGGTCGGCGCCTACTCGGGCGAAGCCTTCAGCCCGGCGCGCATCTGGATCGAAGACAAGTACGTGCGCGCCGCTCCCGGTGGCCTGGGGGCCGTGAAGGCGGGCGCCAATTACGTGGCCAGTCTCCTGGCCGCCGAAGAAGCCAAGAAGCGCGGCTATGCCCAGGTGCTATGGACCGACGCCGTCGAGCACCGTCACCTGGAAGAGGTGGGCACCATGAACCTGGTGGTGCGCATCGAAGACGAATTCATCACGCCGGCCCTGGACGGGACGATCCTGGGCGGCGTGACCCGCGATTCGGTGATCACCCTGCTGCGCGAGTGGGGACACGAGGTGACGGAACGTTCGCTGGGCATCGACGAGCTTCTGGCCGCTCAAAAACGGGGGACCTTGCGCGAGGTCTTCGGTTGCGGCACGGCCGCGGTGATAACGCCGGTGGGCGAGCTGGGCTGGAAAGGCGAGCGCATCGTGATCAACGGGGGCCAGGGCGGGGAGGCAGCGCGTCGTCTTTACGACACCATCACAGCCATCCAGTACGGTCGGCAGCCCGACCCCCACGGCTGGATCACAATCGTCGAATAGCGAAAGGAGCGAACGACCGGGGCTTGCTTTGGCCCAGTCGTGTTAGCATGACCGCACGGCCGGCGGTTGTGGCGGACAGGTGGGTTGCTTCGATGTACAGGGGCGGCCGGATTTTCAGCCCTGACGAGAACCCCATGGTTAACCCCGCGCTTCGCCCGATTCAGCTCCTGGCGGCGTTTGCCGTCCTTGGCGTCGGTTGCATGGAACCCCTGTCGATCAACGATCGACACTGTCCGTGTTCGGACGGGTATACCTGCTGCCAGTCGACCAACGTGTGCCTGGCCCCCGATCAGAGCTGCCCGTTGTTCGAGGCGGTCGTGGAGCCTCCGGTTGTCCTTCAGGGTGAAGTCGTCACGCTGCGGGTGACCGGGACCGACCTGGCCCAGGCCGGCGATGTCGCCCTGGGCGACCTGCTGGTGGGGAATCCCGCCAGCGCCCGCAACGAAATTTTTCAGATGGTGATCACCATTCCCCACGGCACGTCCATTGGCCCCAAGGATCTGCATTTCACCACGCAACGGGGCGGCAAGACCTACGAAGCAAAGGCGGTGGTCACGGTTTCGCCCATCACCGTCGGCCCCCATGGCGACGACCGCAATACCGGCACGACCGACAGACCGTTCGCCACCCTCGAGCACGCGCTGGTCTACGCGCGGGCAGGCGACACCATTCATCTCGGCCCGGGGAGCTATGGAATGGACGCGGACCCATTTGCCCGGATCTACCTGCCGGCCGGCCTGACCCTGGAGGGCGAAGCTGTGTCCCGCGCTCAGGTGTCGGGGCCCGTGGTCATCAGCGGCGACGCTGTCCTGCGAAATTTGATCCTGAAATCGCGCGCCGAGGTGACGGGGGCCAAATCCAAGGTCACCTTGGATAGCGTCGCCGCCACGGGGCGCACGGTGGGGGTCACCGTCGACGGTTTTGCCACGGGAGCCACTGTCGTCATCAGCGGCAAGAGCGACATCCAAAGCGGGTTCGACCCGCCGGTGTTCTGGCAAGCGGACGAGGGAAAGTTGCGCGTCGTCGATTCGGCGCTGAGCAATTCGTACCAGGACAGCGAGGCCATGCGTCTTGATGGAGACAATCTTCGCGTCGAGATCAGCGGGTCTTCGATCCGCAGCAGCGGCGCCAACGCCGTGGCGTCGTTCCGGCACAACGACATCGTGATTGACCACTCGTTCTTCCAGGGCATCGTGGACCTGATGGGCGGGGGGACCACCGCGGAGATCGCCAATTCGACGTTCCAGATCTCGTCGGACACCCGCGCCACGGGAGGCGTCTCCTTCTTCGGCCAGCGCCTGGACATCACGGATTGCAAATTCAACGTGGTCGGCCTTTTACAGAGCGCCGCCGACAGCACCGTCACGGTTCGGCGCACGACGTTTGCCGGCTACCGCGATCCGGCGGTGATCCTGCAAGGCGGGACGCTGGACCTGGGAACCATGAACGACCCGGGCGCCAATCAATTCCAGACCGGCGACTTCGTCAGCGGCATGCCGCCCGTGGCCCTGAAGGTGGCGGCGGCCACCGGCGGCGGATCGGCCAGCTTCAGCGCGACCACGGTGGACGGCCAGGCGCCGACGCCGGGCTGGATCATGGGGCCGGCGATGGAATCGCCGTACTACCAGATCGCCGAGATGGTCCCCATCTACTTTTATTAGCCGCCCGCTGGCTGTCAGAAGACCTGGGCGAATCCCGCGGAGAAGCGGCCTGGCCAGCCCGCCTTGGTGTGCCCCATGAGGGCGTCGCCGTCGGTGTTTTGCAGCGGGAAGGCCCAGTCCACGCGCAGCACGTAGGTGTTGAACTGGGGGATCAGCACGCGCAGCCCGAACCCCACGTCGTGGTACAGCCGGAACCCGAGCAAGGTATTGATGGCGTGGTCGAGGTTGGTGCCAAGACCAGTGGGCGGCGTCGAGGCGTCGCCGAAATCGTAAAAAACCAGGCCGCCCGCGCGTAGCGACAGAACAGACAGCGCCATCGAGCGCACCTCGACGTGTCCCAGCACCGAGCTTTTGCCGACGAGGTCGCCGACGGCGTACCCGCGCAGGCCCGAATCGCCGCCCAGGTACGAATAGAGGTTCTGTGTATCATCGATGAGGATGTTGGTGCCGATGCCGGCCACGATCCGAAATGCCCGGTGAAAAACCGGCGACGCCGCGGAGGCGCTGGCTGAAAAGGACTGATCGGTCCACCGGCCGTCGTGGTATCGCCCTGACCAACCCAGTCCGACGTTTTGCAAACCATCGAGGAGCGCGAAGGCCCAGCTTCCGGTGGCGCTCAGGTTCCAGTACTGATGTTCGGGATCGGGGTCGGCGCCGAGCAGGCTGTCGGAGCGTTCGACAAGGACCGAGGCGCCTGGCCCCAGTTGGACGGTCTCGCGCAGGTCAAAGGTGCTGAGGTCGCGATAGATTCGGTAGGTCGGGAGGGAGACGCTGTATCGGGCAAACAGCTCCGAAACCACGCCGGCCAGGGGGAAGATCGTCCTTTCGAACTGCTCGCTGACAGTCGGGTGATCGGTCGGATCGGGCGGAAAATTGGGCAACAGCGATGGCCGCGTCACCGAAAGAAAATGGCCGGCACTGACCGTCTGGACCACGCCGCGGACATGAAAACGGCGCTGGACCTGGGAGGTTCCTTTGAACGTCTTCAGCCGATAGGCCCACGGTCGATCGACGGACATCTTCGTCGCCGGGTCAAAGTCAAAGCGGACCGGGCGCAGGACGGTCCCCTGGAACCTGCGCACCACGGCGTCACTGTGGCCGTAGTCGATGCCGGCACCCCAGCGGCTGTCCAGCGAGTAAAGCGGATAGCCGAACGTTAGACGTGAGGTCGAGCCTTCCACGGCGTGAGTGTCGCGCGCGAACAGGAGGCGCGCCGCCGCCGTCGCCTGCAGGCGCGTACCGTGAATGTTGGGGTCGACATAATCGGGACCGACGGCCAGTCGCCCCAGGTCGAGGTCGGTGACCAGGGCCAGCAGCTTGCGCCAGCCGAAGAGATTGTTTTCAGCCAGCGACGCCGTCAGGTACAGCAGCTTGCCCTGCTGGAACTCGAAGTTGGTGTTGAGGCGGAGGCTCCACAGGTCGCGCGTGACGATGAGGACGTCGACCTTGCCGGGTTGGGCCGACTTGACCGGGATGATGCCCAGCGCGCTGGTGTAGATCGGATTCTCCAGGTTGCGGGCCGTCTCGTCGACGAGGTTCTGGTTGTAAAGCTGGCCAGGGCGAAAGAGCGCCTCGCGGCGGATCATCTCCTCCTCCGTGGTCCAGTGAAACCGATTGAACCAGGCGATGGAGTACCCGGCGTAGGAGAGATCG
>JAXDMH010000006.1:0-3001 GCA_034666225.1 Myxococcales bacterium | reverse complement strand
CGTCGTCTTTGGCATCCGCCCCGTCGAAGAGCTGTGCCGGGCCCGTCCGCGCGGCGTGGCCGTGGTCTACGTCGCTGAAGGGGCGCACTCGCCCGAGTTGGAAGCGGCGCTGAGCGTGGCGCGCGATCGCGGCATCGCCGTCGAGGTGAGGCCGCGGCAACTGGTGGCGGCGCTGGCGGGCGGCGGGGTGCACCAGGGCATCGTGGCCGTCGCCGGCGAGTATCGTTATGCCGAGATGGGCGAGGTGCTGGCGGCGGTGGCAACGTCGGGCGAGCCGGCGTTGCTCTTGCTGCTGGACGGCATCACCGATCCGCACAACCTGGGCGCGCTGATTCGCAGCGCCGAGGTGCTGGGCGCCCATGCCGTGATCGTTCCCGATAAAAACGCGGCGCCGGTCACCCCGGCCGCCGTCAAGGCCTCGGCCGGCGCCACCGAGCGGGTAAAGGTGTCCCGCGTCGGCAACCTGCTGCGCACCATGGATGGGTTGCGCGAGGCCGGCATCCGGGTCCTGGGCGCCGGCGCCGAAGATGGTGAACGCCTGGACGCCGTCGATCTACGCGGTCCCGTCGCCCTGGTCATCGGCGCGGAGGGCCGCGGCATGCGCGAGGCCGTGGCCCGTCGCTGTGACGGCCTGTTTCACATCCCGCAGCACGGCGAACTGTCGTCCCTGAACGCCTCGGTGGCCGGCGCCATCGCTCTTTACGAGGCCGCACGCCAGCGCCGCGGCCCGCAAATCTGATAGATTCCCGCGCCCGGAGGTTCATTCACGCATGTCACGCATTCCCGTAGCCATCGTTGGGGCCACAGGCCTCGCTGGCCAGCAGTTCCTGGCGTCACTCACCGGTCACCCGCTGTTCGAGATCAAGAAGCTGGCCGCGTCCAGCCGCTCGGCGGGCAAGAAGTTCGCGCAGGCGGTGCGCGACGACAAGGGGGCGTCCAAGTGGTTCTGCAGCGAGCCGCTGGCGGCCGAGTTCGCCGACATCGTCGTCGAAGATTCGGCGGCCATGACCGCCGACGGCGTGCGGCTCTGCTTTTCGGCGGTCGAGGCCGACGTGGCGCGCGAGATGGAGCCGCGCATGGCGGCGCACATTCCGGTGATCTCCACCGCCAGCGCCTTCCGCAATGAAGCCGACACGCCGGTGTTTCTCCCTGGCGTCAACTGGGATCACGCCGCGCTGATCGACGTGCAACGAAAGCGGCGCGGCTGGAAAGGCTTCATCACCCCCGGTCCGAACTGCACGACGGTGGGCCTGGCCATGACCCTCAAGCCGCTGGAGGACGCCTTCGGTGTGTCGCGCGTGATCATGACGTCGATGCAGGCGTTGTCTGGAGCCGGGCGCTCGCCGGGCGTGTCGGCGATGGACATCCTGGACAACATCATCCCGTACATCCCGAAGGAAGAAGAGAAGGTCGAGCGCGAAACCCAAAAAATCCTGGGCCACGTCTCGGGCGAGGGGATCGTGCCGGCGTCGGTGGTGGTGTCTTGCACCTGTACGCGCGTCAACGTCCTTGAAGGCCACACCGAATCGGTCTTCGTCGAGCTGAAAAAGCCGGCGCGGCTGGACGACGTCAAGGCGGCCTGGCGCGAGTTCGGCGCCGACATGGCCAAGCTGGCGCTGCCGTCGGCGCCCAAGCACCTCATCACGGTGCGCGATGATCCCTTCCGCCCGCAGGTGCGATTGGATCGCGACGAAGAGGGCGGCATGTCGACGGTGGTGGGGCGTTTGCGCGAGGACCCGGCGCTGCAAAACGGGATCAAATACATGCTGGTCTCCCACAACACCAGGATGGGCGCGGCGCGAGGCGCCATCTTGGTCGCCGAATACCTGACGAAGAAGGGCTACATCAAGTGAGCGCCTCCATCGCAGGGAGTTTGAAGGCTTATTCACGAAGGACCGCCGACCCGCGCCGCGCGCCGACAGAGAGAGCAGCCGAACGTCCGGCAAGATCGGACCGCAGCCCGAGGCCCCGTCAACGTTCGATGTAACCGCGACGCGGAAGGGCCTCGGGCGAGGACCGAATGGCGCGGCGGCAACCGCACAATCGGAAGCGGCGGCGCGGTCCGCGCCACGCCCGGCTGACCTGGCGAGCGGGACGGTAAGAGTGGCGCGATCACAGATAGTCGCGGGTCTATCGCCCGGGGTCTTTGACCACTATGGACCGCGCCTTTCGGTCCTCGCGCCATGCCGCAAGCAGCGGCGCAACAGGTCGTGGGTCAAAAGAGTGCGGCACGGCGCTGCGGTCCGAGCTTCTCCGGACCGGCCATGGTGATCGCCGCCAATTCAAATCGCCCGTCGCCAATTCAACCTTCAATATCCTTGCCACGAGATCTCTAATCCGGCGTGAAGGTTTCCAGTCGGGCAAGCAGGGCGTCCAGTGAGCTGCGGACGCGGTCGAAGCCTGCTTCGACAATCGTGAAGGCGTTCTCGTCCATGTACAGGTCGCGGCGGAGTTCGATCTGGATGGCGTGGATGTTTTTTTCGGGCTGGCCGTGGTGGGCGGTGATGAAGCCGCCCTTGTATGGATCGTTGAAGGCGACGCTGTAGCCGCGATCAGCGAAGTGCGCGCCCACCAGTCGCGACAGGGCTGGGCTGCAGCTTTGGCCGTCGCGATCGCCGGGAACCACGTCGGCGCGCACGCGGCCCGGATCCTTGTGGCCCAGCCGTCCTCTCGAAGGCATGGAATGGCCATCGACAAGGATGGCGAATCCAAATCGGTCGCGGGCCCGCGCCAGCGAGCGCGTGATGGCGTCGTGATAGGCGGCGTGGATGGAGGTGCGCGCGCGCCAGTCGTCCAGCGTCAGCGGCCGCGACAGCGCGGGAATCCCGCTGGTGGTGATGGCCCAGATGAACCCGCGCCCGTCGGCGTTGCGCGGGGAGGCGTGCAGCGGCACGGCGCCCGGCGAGACGTCGTCGGGATCGCGGTTGAGATCGCAGACGAACCGCGACAGGCAGGCCGACACGAAGGTCGAGGGCGCGTTCGGCTCGCCGATGCGGTAAAG
>JAXDMH010000005.1:0-4159 GCA_034666225.1 Myxococcales bacterium | reverse complement strand
GTCGACGTCGACCGAACGGACAAACGCGCGCTGCCGCCGGTGCGCGAGCTGGGGCCCGGCGACCCGCGCCACATCGAAGGCCCTTGCCTGCTGACGCTGGAAGACGGCACCACGCTGCCCATCGACGACGGTCTGCTGCCGCTGGGTCTGCCCTTCGGGTATCACCAGCTGCACCGCCGCGACGAGATGGATGGCCAGCCGACGCTGCTGATCGTGACGCCGGGGCGTTGCCATCTGCCCGACGACCTGCGCACCTGGGGCTGGGCGGTCCAGGTGTACGCGGCGCGCTCGCAGGCCAGCTGGGGCATCGGCGATCTGGGCGATCTGCGCCGCCTGGCGCGCTGGTCGCGGCAGACGCTGGGCGCCGGCGTGATGATGGTGAACCCGCTGACCGCGCCGGTGCCGGTGACGCCCATCGAAGCGTCACCCTATTACCCGAGCAGCCGGCGCTTTCGTAATCCCCTTTATCTGCGGGTCGAGGAGATCCCGGGCGCCGAGGCGCTGGGGCCGGTGCTGACCGCCGCGGCCAGCGCCGGGCGGGCGCTGAACAGCCGCCGGCGCATCGATCGTGATGCCGTGTTCGCCCTGAAGGCGCCCGTCTTGGAAGCGATCTTCGATCAGTTTCAGGGTGACGCCGAATTCGATCGCTACTGGACCGAGCAGGGGACGGCGCTGACCCAGTTCGCCACCTACGCCGCGCTGGCGGAGAAACATGGGCGCGACTGGCGGCGCTGGCCCGTCGGGTTGCGCCGCCCCGACGGCGCCGACGTCGCTGGCTTTGTCACGCAGCAGGCGCGGCGCGTGCGGTTTCACGCCTGGGTGCAGTGGCGCATCGATCAGCAGCTGGCCGCTGCCTCGCGCGAGATCGCCGTCGTGCACGATCTGCCGATCGGGCTGGACGTGGCGGGCGCCGACGCCTGGTGCTGGCAGGATCTTCTGGCGTCGGGCGTCTCCGTGGGCGCCCCTCCCGACGAGTTCAACGCCCAGGGCCAGGACTGGGGGCTGACGCCGTTCATCCCGCACCGGCTGCGCGCGCAGGGCTATCGCCCGTTCATCGAAACCATCCGGGCCATGCTGCGCCACGCAGGGGGGCTGCGCATCGATCACGTCATGGGGTTGTTCCGTCTGTTCTGGATCCCGCACGGCCTTTCGCCGGCGGCGGGAACGTACGTCCGCACGCGCGCCGACGAGCTGCTGGCCATCGTCGACGTGGAGAGCCACCGCGCCGGGGCCTTCATCGTCGGCGAGGATCTGGGGACGGTGGAGGCCGGCGTGCGCGAGACGCTGGCCGCGCATCGCATGCTGTCGTACCGGCTGCTTTACTTCGAACCGGGGCTGCCGGCCACGCTGCCGGAGATGGCGCTGTCCAGTGTCACCACGCACGATCTGGCCACTGTGGCCGGTCTGTGGTCGGGGCGCGACATCACCGACAGCCAGGCGGCGGGATTGCAGCCCAACGAAGAGGGCATGCGCGCCCTGCGCGAGAAAGTGGCGGCGCTGGCCCAGGTGGCGGTGGAAAATCCGACGGGCGGGCCGACTGGCGCGCCAACCATCGAGGCCAGCACCGCCGACGTCAGCATCGCCGATGTCATCGAAGGAACCTACCGCGCCCTGGCCGCCGCCCCGTCGCGCATCCTGCTGGCCACGCTGGACGACGCCATCGCCGTCGCCGAGCGCCCGAACATGCCGGGAACGACGACCAGCTGGCCCAACTGGTCGCTGGCGTTGCCGCAATCGCTGGAGGAGATCGAGACCGCCGAGCTGCCGCGGCGACTGGCCAAGGCGCTGCGCCGCTCGCCTGTTGATGAAAGGTAACTTCGATGGCACCAACGGAGAAAAAACAGTCGCTGATCGTGGTTCACGTGGCCGTGCAGGTGAAACCGGAGTCGGTCGAGGCGTTTCGCGCGGCCAGCATTGCCAACGCGCGGGCCAGCGTGGCGGAGCCGGGGGTGGCGCGGTTCGATGTGCTGCAGGCCAGTGACCAGTCGACGCATTTCGTGCTGTCAGAGGTCTATCGCTCGCCCGAGGCGCCGGCGGCTCACAAGGAGACGGCGCATTACCAGCTGTGGCGCGACACCGTGGCGCCGATGATGGCCGCACCGCGCGCCGCCACGAAATTCGTCAACGTGTTTCCCGATGACGACGGCTGGTGAGAGACGAGCTCGACCGGATGGCGTGAGCGCCGCCTTCGAGATCGCCACGCCGGCCCGTGTCCGTTTTGGCGCCGGCGTCATTGGTGAAGCGGCCCCGGCCGTCCGCGCGCTGGGAACGCGCGCCCTGCTGGTGACCGGGCGTTCGACGGGGCGGGCGTCGGCGCTGATCGCCGCGCTGGAAGGCAGCGGCGTGACCACCACCGTCTGGGCGCTGGACACGCCGGGTGAGCCCACCGTCGACAGCGCGCGCGCCGGTGCCGCCGTGGGGCGCGACGCCGGTTGCGACATGGTGGTTGGTTTTGGCGGCGGCGGCGCGCTGGACGCGGCCAAGGCCATCGCCGCGCTGCTGGGGAACGGCGGCGATCCGCTGGATTATCTGGAGGTGGTGGGGCGCGGGTTGCCGCTGACGAAACCGTCGCTGCCCCTGGTGGCCATTCCCACCACCGCCGGCACCGGATCGGAGGTCACCCGCAACGCCGTGCTGACGTCGCCCCAGCATCACGTCAAGGCCAGCCTGCGCAGTCCGCTGATGCTGCCGCGTCTGGCCCTGGTCGATCCCGATCTGCTGGCTGCGCTGCCGTCCGCGGTGATCGCCAGCGGCGGCCTTGATGCCCTGTCGCAGCTGATCGAACCGTTTGTCTCGTGCAAGGCCAACCCCGTCACCGACGGGTGGGCGCGCGAAGGGATGCGCCGCTCGGCGCGCGCGCTGCGGGCGGCGTTCATGGACGGACTGGCCGGCGCAGCAGCCGCGCCGCTGCGCCAGGATCTGGCCTGCGCCAGCTTGCTGGGTGGTCTCTGCCTGGCCAACGCCGGTCTGGGCGCTGTTCACGGGCTGGCGGCGCCGCTGGGCGGAACGTTCGCCGCCCCGCACGGCGCCGTGTGCGCCGCGCTGTTGCCGCACGTGCTGGCGGTGAACTTGCGCGCGCTGACGGAACGCGATCCACACAACCCGATGCTGGCCCGTTTTGACGAGCTGGCGGTGATCCTGACCGGTGACGCGGAAGCCTCCGCCGCAGACGGCGTGGCCTGGGTGGGCGCGCTCTGCGCGGCGCTGGCCATCCCGCACCTGGCCCAGCACGGCCTGACCGCCGCCGACATCCCACCGCTGGTTCAAAAGGCGAAAGTCGCCAGCAGCATGAAAGGAAATCCCATCGCGCTGACCGACGGCGAGATCGCCGAGATCACTTCGGCGGCGATGTGAGCTGCCGCTGGCGCCCCAGGATCACCGCCCGTCGCAGGTAATCGACCAGCGCGGCCATTCCCACCACGAAGGCGATGCCCGCCATGATCCAGACCGCCGGGTGATCGATCAGCAGCGCCGCCAGCGCCAGGAACTGCGTCACGGTGCCCGCCTTGCCCAGAGGGCTGGCGGTGAAGTCGTAGCGCAGCCAGTGCCGCAGCGTCGGAATGAAACGATAGATCAGCGACACCGGCAGCTGGATCAGCTCGCGGCCGACGATGAGGGCCATCAGCAAGAGAGGCACGTGACGGTGCAGGGCGATCGACACCAGCACCAGGGCGACGAACAGCTTGTCGCAGATGGGATCCAACCATGACCCCACCCCTTTATTGATAAAAGGACCCTGAGAGGGTCCTTTTGATCCCCCGCGGTCGAGCACCGCCGGGCCAAGCTCGTCGTCGCTCACGCGTCTGACGCCCTGTCGCCGGGCCAGGTAGCCGTCCAGGACGTCGGTGATGCCGGCGGCGGCCAGGATGGTGTACGGCCAGACGATGTGCGTCGGCGTCGAATCGATGACGAACCAGAACGCCACGCCCAGCGGCACGCGGCACAGGCTCAGCAGGTTGGGGGCGCTCAGCCAGGTGGACGGCGGCGTCAGCCTCTGGGGTGAACCGCTGGGAGGTTGGTTCGATTGATCCATGGGGAGAACCAGCGGAAAGGGGAGCACCAGCGGAAGGGGGGCACCAGCGAGGGGGGCAAACAGCTCACGGACATCAGCCAGGGCGCAGCGTAACATTACCGTGATGACGAGCAGCAGAGAGATCAA
>JAXDMH010000004.1:0-4816 GCA_034666225.1 Myxococcales bacterium | reverse complement strand
AAGCGCGGCGAGCGCGTGGCTGCTGCCTCCCGAACCCATGCCCATGTCGGCGATACGGCCCTCGCAGAGCAGATGAGCCGCGGTGAGCGCCACCTTCTGGCGCATAGACGCGTCCATCCCCGCGAGGAAATCCCCCGCGTCTCATCTGGGACGCGATCATGTGGGCGTTGCGCGAAGTGGAGCCCGTCGTTTCCAGTGACCTCGACGTCGTTATCAATGGTCGCAACTTGGGCGAACAGATCGATCATCAGACGATAATCTCGGCCGTGCGCGGCCGTGGTGGTGTGTTGCTCACGTGTCCGCGAGGCCGCTCCATCTCCATTCACCGTTGAATGCCTGCCGTGACAAACGCGTTTGATGGCAATATCTCGTCGTGAGTCCGCAGGCCACTGCAAGGCAAGGCATCGAAGGAGAGAACCAAGACGGCCGCCAAGCGGCTCGCACTGAGGCATTGGAAGATCTCCTCGGGGAGTGGCTCAAGACCTACTCTGCACCGAAACCATCGCATGCGAACAACAGCAGCGGCGCGAGTAGAATGGCGTGCCCTCACCACTCTGATAGCTGACTCTCTCCGGAATTCGAACGACTCAATGCTAGTATCGCGGCCCATGAACCCAATCCGAAATCGTAGCGTGGCTTTGATCGTCAGCGCGCTATCGTTGGGAACTGTCGCCTGTTCCGACGGTGCGGCGAGTCAACAAGAGGCATTCGCCATGGTCTCCAATTGGTTGAAAGCTCGCGCAACGGACTGGAGCCTAACCGTCGATGACACCAATGCCTCTCATGGGTTCACTCAGGTGGCAAACGCGCAGCTCTGCACGAATGGCAGCTTCAGCCTCAAGTACGCAGCGTCAGGCTACGAGGTCTATTGGGGAATCACCTGTCCGGGTGCGGCGACCCCTGATCTCGCCGGGCTGCTCGCCGCCCAGTCGGGCGCGTTCGTAGCCAGCGTTCCCCCGGGGCTGACTCTGCCCGGTTGGACCTTTCGTGCCTATGACATGGGTTCGCACCCGCCGAGCCCGGTTCAATTGATGTCCTGGGACAGCGGCCGGGTGTCGGTGCAGATCGATATGGTCTCTGTATTTTTGAACGCTTTTCGGAACAGCGAAGAGTGCCAGATCAGGCCCGGGCACGACGATGTCACTTCGGGTTGTTATGTGCCCTCGTCGCCGGCATCGGGGGCACTGAGACTGACCATCACGGCGCCCTTGTCTCCCGCGGAAGTGCGGCTTCCCGGTACGTAGGCGTCCAAAGACAGTACGCGGGGAGGTCCTCTGGCACGTCCTTGTGCTGGCGCGCACCGAGCAAGGGACTCGTGACGATTTGCGCCGCAGAAGGTACTAACTAAAACGAGACCGCCGTGACGAATATCACGTCTGGAGCGGATGACTACGATCGTTTGCAATTGATTGCGGTGATTCGCCCACTTCGAAGTAGGCGTCTGGCGGGCAGCCCTCGAAATGTAGCGGACCTTGTCGTTATCCCAGACCGTTACCGGCAGAACCTTCGCTGCAGCGAACTCGATCATGAGATTCATCGAAATGTCGGCGCAGTCGAGGTCCGGCCGCCCGCGGAACAGGGGCGCGTTGATCGTCACGTACTGCCGGTACAGCTGATACATCCGGAAGTCCCAGTAGCTGTAGTGATGCCAAGCCGCCATGGTTCATTTCTCCGCTCTGGTGTATCGGTGTGCTCCTGATTCGGGTATCAAGCGCGCTTTCTTCTTCCTCTGGCCGTGGAAGAAGGTCGAGCTGGAGAAAGTCGACTCGGGTGCATAACCGCTCTCCCGGTTCGGCCGTCTTCTAACGTGACCATTTGGACGCACGAGGTGCCTTCTGGCAGCAGTCATCGTCATCGCAGCACCGTAGTTGCGTCGCGATCCACGCAGCGCCGATCCGCAACTGGAAGGCGGTCCCCTCTCGATCGCTTGAGTGCGCACGATCACATCTGGTGACCGTCATGTTGCTCCCGTAGCTATTCGCCGTCGGCGAATCCGGCGACGAACGAGTCTTCGGCCGACAGGTCCGTGAAGCGCCATTCGCCGGGCGTCGCTTCCATTGGCGACATGCAGGTCGATTCGGCCAGCAGCCGGAAGCTCGCCGTCTTGAATGGCTGACGACGGGCGTGCTTGGGCGCCTCATCGAGTTGCCGTCTCCACGTCTTCGATGGGATGATGAACGCCGGTTCGAGAGCCTCTGTTCCTGACAAAGGGAGCTCTTGCTCCGTCACGACGGAACGGCCGATTCTCGCCGTGATCGCAACTTTGCCAGCACGACATTTCGTGATGACCCGCGCCGTACACCTCAGGTCGTCCACGTTCCAGCTGGCGCCGTCGGGGCCGCCGCCATGCCACGACCTGATTCCCACCTCGGCCTTCACCAAGCCTTGCGGCTCTGGCTGCCCAGGCAGCGGAGGGTATTTCTCGCAGTCGAAGGAGTCAATCCGTATCAGAGGCGCCTCGGACGCGGCCGGAGCTAGCCTTGCCTCAGCCCGCAGATTCGTTTGGACCGGTGCTCTTTCGATTGCGGCGTCGAACTTGGCTGAAGCGGTGACCGACGGGTGCGAACAGCCAGCGAGCGTACCGATCAGTGCTGCCACGAGCGTGGCGGCCTCAGCCCGGTGCATGGTCGATCCGATCCACGGGAGCAATGAGGTTTTCAACAGAGTTTCGGGGCACGCCGGTCTGAAGTTTGATCGCAATTACTTTGCTGCGAAGGCATCTCCATCAAGTTTTGGAAATGTGATCTTGCAGTCACCTGCCGAAGACAGAGCATCAATGCGAACGACCCCTTTTCCGTTCGGCGACCCATCACTGATTCGACCACCAGGGAGTTCGACGGCACAATTCCCGTCAAAAGGGGTTCCGTCGTCGTAGACAATCTCAAGTTCGATCCAATGTTCAGACGCAGGTTTGGATTGAACTTGCGAGGGTGTAACGGCGGGCGAAGCGGAGGGAACGCGAGAGGGAACTACGGTCGGTGCAAGACGAAGCAGGATCGGCTTGCCAGCGGCCCGCTGCCAATTGTCAGCCCCTCCGGAGGTGTTCTCTTTTTCAATATCCGCCCACGCTGCTTTCTGATCGGGTGTGTTGGCAACTTTTGGAGCCATCCGTTTGACGAGGGGAATCAATTCGGCGGCCGGGACTGGATGGTACCCTTCGGCGTCAGAACTGCGCCGAACGGTCGTGGAAGCCCATCGGTATTTTTTGCCTTCGAATTCAATATGATCTTGGTCGTCCATCAATCGTTGGACCAAAAGTTCATGTGGCTTCTCTTGCATCGCAGCCGACTGGGAGGCAGATTTCTGCTTATTGAAAAATTCCCAGCCCTCAACGAACAACAACCGACCGGATTCGATCGCTTTTTCGATGTCGGCCATTAGCAAAAGACAATCAGCCTGACGTGGGCGTGCCGGGGCGATGCCTGAGGCCAATTCGATCAGTGCCGCGAGTACGTCTGGCGTCGAATCTCGTCGCAAGTCAGCCACGATTCGGAGACTGTCAAATCGAGACAACGCCCTTTTCTTAAGCTCCGGCGTCGCATACCACGATGGCACCGCCGTGACGGGACCGCAAAGCGCGAGAAATTCCTTCCTGTCCATCGGATCGAGGGACGCACGATATCACGCTGATGACCTTCACGTTCATCAGACGGTCGCGGAGCGCGACATCACCGATCGACGGGTCCTTCGCCGTCAATCTTGTTCTCGTCGGCCGGCCGGGCGACTATCCGGTTCATGGTCGATAGCGTTCCTTGCCCCGGTCGTCGCTTTTCCAGGCGGCACCGCCGTCGCATCTGGATCGCGACGCTGGGGGTGTGCGGGCTGCTGTTCGGCTGGGTGGCGGCACCGGGAGCCGCTGAAGGGCGCACCGCCTCAGGGCCACACGACGTCGCCGATCTGCTGGCAAAAGCCCCACAAACCGGACGGGTCAACGTGACGGGGTTCGTGGCCCGCATCTTCCTGTGTCCAGCCTGCCCGGCCGGTGCCACTTGTAAACCGTGCCTAGGGGATCATCTGGTGCTCAGCGACGCCAAACGTAGTCTGGGCCCCGGTGACGACTTGGGACCGGGGGATGTTGTGTTGTTCGCCGACCGCGCCTTGCTCCGCCCGTTGCGCGTCGGCCGCCGCTATCGGTTGGAGGTCGAGATCCGCGACACCCAATCCGCGGCTCCACCCATGAAAGATATGGCGCTGGTCAAAGCCAAAGCCGCGCGCTGACGTTCGCTATGGGGAAGAACCACACCGTGAAAAATGGCGAATGCGCCACGTCCATCGCCGCCGATAATGGCTTTGCTTCGGTGAAAGACCTTTTTAACCATCCGGACAACGCTGCTCTTCGCAAGCTGCGCCCGAACCCGAACCTCTTGGCCGCCGGCGACGTCATTGTCATTCCCGACCACAAGCCCAAGACCCTGGCGCTGAAGGCCGACGCCAAACACAAGATCGTGGTCACCCGCCCCAAGGCTGAGCTGCACGTGCACCTGCGCGATCTGGTCGGAAAAAAATTGAAGAACGCTCCCTTCAAGCTGACTCACGGCGCGGCCACCGTCAGCGGCGTTTCCGACGGCCAGGGGCTAATAAAGGTCGCCATTCCGCCTGGTCTCACCAGCGCCCAGCTGGACGTCCAGCTACCTGAGCCGCCCCCGCCGCCAGCACCCAAGTCTGATGGGCTCGTGCTACCGACGGAGACGTTTATCGTGCCCACCACCTCCAAGGACCCCAAAAAAGACTATCAGCCGCCGAAGACGCTGGTGTGGACGCTGTCCATTGGCAGCTTGGGTCCGGCGCAAGTGACGACAGGTGCTCAGCGGCGCTT
>JAXDMH010000003.1:0-3665 GCA_034666225.1 Myxococcales bacterium | reverse complement strand
GCTGGACATCGCCCAGCGCATGGGGCTGCCCGCCGAGCTGCTGGCGCGGGCCCGTGCGCTGGCCGGCGACGCCAGTGTCGGCCTGGAAGAGGTCATCACCAATCTGGAGGCGCGCGAGGCGGCGTTGCGCGACGAGACGGCGCAGCTTGCCGAGGCTCGACAGGCGCTGGCCGACGGCGAGGTCGAGCAGCGCCAGGCGACCGAGGCGCTGCAGCGTCGCGAACGGGAGCTGGCCCGGCATTCGCGCTCCGCCATCGAAGCGTCGGTGCGCGAAGCGCGCGAATCGTTGCGCGCCATCGTGCGCGACGCCCAGCAAGCCGGCACCGCCCGGGCCGCCGAAGAGGCGCGCGTGACCCTGACCCAGGCCGCCGAGACCGCGCTGCAAAAATTCCCGGCCGACGAGCCCTCCGTCGCGGCACCGCCCCTGCTGGCCGTGGGGGCGCGCGTGCACGTGCCGGCCATGGACGCCGACGGCGTCGTGGTCAAGCTCCCCGACGGGCGCGGGCGCGTGAAGGTCACCGTCGGCGCCATCACCTTGGACGTCGACGCGGCCTCGCTGGGCGTCGGCAGCGCGCGGCCCGTCGACAAACGGGCCGGTGGCAATGTCGGGCGCTCAGCGCCGCCGCGGTCGTCGCCCCGGTCTTCGCTGCTGCCACCGTCGCTGTCATCGTCGTCGGCCTCCGACATCGACGCGCTGGCGCTGTCGTTCCCCACCGCCGCCACCACCCTTGATCTGCGCGGCGAACGCGTCGAAGAGGCGGTCGGAAGGATGGAAGCCTTCCTCGATCGTGCCGCTCTGGACGGACGATCCCCTGTCTTCGTCATTCACGGACACGGCACGGGCGCCCTGCGCAAGGCCGTGCGCGAGCACCTGGCGCGCTCGCATTACGTGCGACGATTTCAACCCGGCGGCAAGGGCCAAGGCGGCGACGGCGTCACCGTGATCGATCTGTAGCGGCCGGTTAGCTTTTGCCGGCGGCGCGCGGGGCGGGGACCACCAGCACCGGGCAGTGGGCACGGTGAACTATGCGCTCTGCCACGCTGCCCAGGATGGCGTGACTGATGCCGGATCGGCCGTGCGACCCGATGACGATCAAATGAACGCCGTTCTTGTCAGCGTGAGAAACGATCTCGACGTGTGGACGCCCGTTGAGGATCAGTCTTTCGCACGAGACGCCGCTGGTGCTGATTCGCTCCGCCTCGGCGTTCAACTGCTTGTCCACCTCGGCGTAGACCCGCTCGACGTCGATGGGCAAAGTCACCACCTCCAGCGGCGCCGGCAATGGATAGATGGGCTCGACGATGACGTGTACCAGCTGGATCTGCGCTGAAAACGCCTTGGCGAATGCCACCGCCGTGTTGACCGCCTCTCGAGACGAGTCGGAAAAGTCCGTCGGAACCAAAATACGTTTGATGTTTTTCGGGTCCATGCAGGAAACCTAAGCACGCCAACCGGGGGCACAAGTTACCCGCTTCGGGGAACTTGCCTCGCCAGCGACTTGACTGCGGTTTTCTCCACTGGCAGGAAGGACCGATGTCTCTTCAAGTCATCGTTCCGCGTATACGGGGTTTCATCTGCCTCAACGCTCACCCGGACGGGTGTGCTACCAACGTGCAAGCGCAGGTCGACCTCATGAGCCGGGGCGCTCCCGGACGCGGCATGAACGATGCGCTGGTGATCGGCTCCAGCACCGGCTATGGCCTGTCCAGCTTGCTGGCGACGGTGTTCGGCTATGGCGCCCGCGCGGTTGGCGTTTGCCTGGAGCGGCCAGCCCAGGGCGAAAAATCGGCGTCGGCTGGTTGGTACAACATGGCGGTGGCCGGCCGGCTGGCCAAGGCGGCCGGGCGATCGATCACCGCCATCAACGGTGACGCCTACAGCGACGAAATCAAGCAGCAGACCATCAAGCTGTTGCAAGAACGCAAGACCAAGCTGGACTGCATCGTCTACAGCCTGGCCAGCCCCAAGCGCATCGATCCGCGCACCGGCGTCGGGTACATGTCCGTGCTGAAACCGCTGGGCGAGGTCTACCGAAACAAGACGATCAACCTGATGAACGACCAGCTGACCACCATCGAGCTGACGCCCGCCACGGAAGCCGACATCGAAGCGACCCGCAAGGTGATGGGCGGCGAGGACTGGGAGCTGTGGATGCGCGCCCTGATCGACGCCGACGTGGTCGCCAAGGGTTGCCGGACCGTGGCCTACAGCTATGTGGGCCCGGTGTTGACGTATCCGATCTATCGGTCGGGAACGATCGGCAAGGCGAAGGAGCACCTCGAAGAGACGGCGCTTTCCCTGGACCGCACGATGCGCGAACAGTTCGGCGGCGGCGCCTACGTCAGCGTCAACAAAGCCCTGGTCACCCAGGCATCGGCGGCCATTCCGGTGGTGCCGCTTTACATCAGCATCCTTTACAAGGTGATGAAGGCGAAGGGAAAGCACGAAGGCACCGCCGCTCAGATTCTTCGGCTGTTCGAGACTCACCTGGGGCCGGGGCGCACGCCGGTGCTGGACGCCGCCGGGCGCATCCGCGTCGACGACTGGGAGATGGATCCCGACGTTCAGAAAGCCACAGAGGCGCTGTGGGATCAGGTCACCTCCGAAAATCTCCTCACCATCACCGACTATGTTGGCTTCAAGCAGGAGTTCCGATCGCTGTTCGGCTTCGAGATCCCCGGCATCGATTACGCGCGGCCGGTCGAGACCAATGTCAGCCTCAACGCCGACGGCTGACCGCCGACCCGCGTGGTAACCTGCCACCGTGCTTCGCTCCCAATCACTGCGGGTGGTGGTCTTCTGCCCGCACTTTCAACGTTCGGTGAACGCCAGCCGTAACCTGGTCATCGACCGTCTGGTCTCCTGCGAGGAGAGCGACCGCTGTCGCGATCCGGTCCCCGGCGGCGGCCAAGAACAAGGCGGGCACGAACACGCCCGTCCTTATCCGCACGGCTGCCCCGTGTTCCCGTCGCTGGCGAAGTAGCTTCCTGGCTTCCTGACTTCCTGACTTCATCGCCTGCGACGGCTATCGACGGTCCCTTACGGCTTGGTGGCCGCGTCTTCTTTGGCCGGCGCTGGTGCCGGCGACGTCAGACCCCGCTTCTTGGTCGTCTCGGGCGGCAAGATCTCGCCCTTTGGCGCCGCATTCTTGCCCGCATCCTTGCTCTTGACCCTGGTCGGCCTGGTGGGGGCCGGCGTCGGTTCGGGCGCCGGTGCCGGCCCGGAAGAAGACGGCGTGGGCATCGGCGCATCCGATCCCGCCGTTTCGCCCGCCTGCGAGACCAGACGGAATTCGATCCGTCGGTTCTTTTCCTTGCCACCCTTGCTCTTGTTGTCGGCAATCGGTTTGTCCGGACCGTAGCCGACCGTGCTGACGCGATTCTCCTCAATACCCGCCGACACCAGATACGCCTTCACCGAATCGGCCCGCTCCTTCGACAGCTTCATGTTGAAGTCGCGCTTGCCTTCGTCCGACGTGTGCCCCGAGATCTCGATGCGCACCGTCGGATAGTCCTTCATGACCTGGACGGCCCGCTTGAGCAGCGAGAACGAAGACGGGCGAATGTCCGCCGATTTGACCTTGAAGGTGATGCCGGTGATGACGCCAGTGAACTTGGCCACCGCCGCGGGAACCTGATCCGGGCAGCCGTCCTCGTCCTGGAAA
>JAXDMH010000002.1:0-11438 GCA_034666225.1 Myxococcales bacterium | reverse complement strand
GGCCCAGGCGTCGGTGTACCGGCGCATGCCGGGCGGCCACGCTCTGGGGTTTCACCTGCTGGGCGGCGCCATCGGCGGCGATGCGCCCTACTTTGATCGCTTCTTCATCGGCGATCTGAACCTGCTGCTGCCGCGGCGGGCGCTGGGGATCAATTTTTCAACGCTGCAGTCGCGCAACCTGCTGGGCACCGGCATCGCCGGCCACCGATACGACAACTTTGCCGGGCGGCTGCTGATCGACTACGCCATCCCTGTCTGGCGGCGCAACGGGTTCATCTATGGCGGCGATCTGTTCGTGGCGGTGGGCGTGCTGGGGCTGGCCAGCGGGGCCGACTTTCGCCGCCCGGGCGGGATGACCTGGGCCACCGCGCCCATCGACCTGACCGGCGATCTGGGGCTGCGCCTGGATACTTTCATCGGCGTGTTCACGATGTCGATCGCGAACGCCCTCGGTCGAAGCTCGTTCTGATGATGCGGATCGCCGCCCGCGCCACGTTGTTCGTGATGGTGCTGCTGGGCGCCGGCCACGCGCAGGCACAAAACGGTCCCGCCGGGCCGCTGACCCGGCGCACGACCGGCGTGCAATACGAAAACGGGCAACTGGTGGCCAGCGTCGGTATGCAAGATCTCTTCGGCCCGGCCGAACGCCAGCGCCTTCTGTCCGGGTTCGCCACCCGCATCCTGATCCGCGTCTACCTGCACCGCGAGGGGGCCGGCGAACCGGTGGCGCTGGCCTTTCAGCGCAGCGAGATCGTCTATGACATCTGGGACGAAAAATTCCGCCTGCGCATCACCCGGGGCGCCGGGCCCGATACCCAGGTCGAGGTGAAGACCGTCGACGAAGCCATCCAGCGGGCGTTGCTGCTGTGGCATTTTCCCGTCGTCGACCGGCGCCAGCTGATGGCGGGCGCCCGATATTTTTTGGCCTTCCGCGCCGATCTCAATCCCATCTCGGAAGAGCTGCTGGCCGACGTGCGGCGCTGGCTGGTGCAACCGGCGCGCGGGCAGCGGCGCGTGGGCGCCGGCGACAGCTTCTTCGGTTCGTTCGTCAGCATCTTTGTGAACCCGCGCGTGGAAGACAGCGAACGCCAGGTACGCTTCTTGTCGCAAACCTTCGTCGAGAGAAGTGCGCCGTGAACCCATGAAGCTGAAGATCAAGCTGCCGCGAATGCCGGGACGGTTCGAATGGAAGATCCTGGCGGCACTTTTTATCGTCGCCAGCCTGCCCCTGGCCACGGCCGTGTACCTGGTGTCGGCCACGCTGAGCCGCGTCTCCAGCATCACCGACCAGCACCAGAAAGAGGTGCGCGTCTCGCTGGGCGACGCCGTCGAGGTGTATCGCGCCTATTTCTCGCAGATGAAAGAGTCCTTTCGCGAACGCGCCAACGAGATCGCCGCGGGAAGCTTCTCGCGCGCCGCCGATCTGGCCGAGGTGCCCGATCTGCTTCACGCCCGCATCCTGTCGGGCGATCGGGCGGTCGACGAATGGACGGCCCCGCCGACCGTCATCGAACATTCGCGCGAGGCGCCGCCCGTGCTGGTAGAGCTGCCGGGCTCGACGCCGGCCCTGCCGCGGCTGCTGGAGCTGACCTTCGGCATCTCCAAGGACGTCTACGGCAATTTTCTTTCCCTGCGCGCGGCCATGGAGCGCGAGCAGGAACTGGATCGGGTCTTTCCGCTGGTGCTGCCCATGATCTTTCGCGGGCTGGGGATCGCCATGGTGGTCATCCTGGCCTTTGCCACAGCGCTGGGACTTTTCGTCGCCCGCCGGGCCACCGGTCGGGTGGCCACGCTGCGCGAGGCGGCCCGCCGCGTGGGCGAAGGTGATCTGGGTGTGCGCGTCTCGCCGCGCGGTCGCGACGAGCTGGACGAGCTGGGGCACGCCTTCAACCGCATGGTCGCCGAGCTGGGCGACGCGCGGTCGCGCCTGGAGTATCTGCAAAAGGTGTCGGCCTGGCAGGAGGTGGCGCGCCGCCTGGCCCACGAGATCAAGAACCCGCTCACGCCCATCCAGCTGGCCGTGCAAGAGCTGGGATCAAAGTACCGCGGCGACGACCCGGCCTATGCCCGCCTGCTGGCCACCGCCCAGGAGATCCTGCGCGAGGAGATCGACGGCCTCCGCCGGCTGGTCGACGACTTCTCGGCG
Organism: Myxococcales bacterium; assembly: GCA_034666225.1. Lineage (GTDB taxonomy): Bacteria > Myxococcota_A > Polyangia > Fen-1088 > Fen-1088 > DATKEU01. The sequence goes on along the minus strand of JAXDMH010000002.1, from coordinate 9,292 downwards.
TTCGCCAAGCTGCCCAAGGTGGAACCGGCCCCCGTCGATCTGATCCAGGTGGTGGAGGATTTTCTGCGCGCCCACGCCGAATGGCAGTCCGTGGTGCGCATCGAACAGCCAGAGGCGCGCGTCGAGGCGCTGTGCGATCGCATGCTGATCCGGCGGGTGCTGATCAATCTTGTGGAGAACGCCGTGCAGGCCGCGGAAGGCGCCGGACGAACGCCCGAGATCGTCTTGCGCGTCGCCTCGGATCCGGCGCGCGGCGTGGCCCAGCTGTTGGTCGACGACAACGGCCCGGGAATCCCCCCCGGCGACCGCGAGCGGATCTTCGATCCTTACGTCACCAGCAAGGAGAACGGCACCGGCCTGGGGCTGGCCATCGTCCGCAAGGTGGTGATCGATCACGGCGGCGACGTGACCGCCTGGCAGGCGCCGGCGCCCCTGAGCGGTGCCCGCATCCGTGTCGAGCTGCCACAATCGTCGACCACCAGGCAACGCGCCGCCACCGACGGAAGTCTTTGATTGTCGGCACTTCGGGCGGCGGCGAATTTTCGCCGCTGGAAGGTGTCGCCTATGACGGGCTTCGGTGTTAAGACGGCAAGGACTTTTGTGACGAGTTAAGGCGGTAACATGCAGAATTCGACGGGTGGTTTGGTTCAGACGCTGCTGGGACTTCCGGTTTTTCGGTCCGAGTGGGTGCTGTACCTGTTGTTGGCCCTGTCCCTGGCGTCGATCGCCGTCATGGTCGAACGGTGGTTCTTCTATCGCCTGCACCGGATCGACGCCGGCGCCTTGCGCGTCGATTTGACCCGCCTCCTGGAAGCCGGCGACTACCAGGCCGCCGCCAAGCTGCTGTCCCAGCACGACAGCCTGCAGACCAACGTCGTGCTGATGGGACTGCGCTCGTACGAAAAAGGACCGGAGTCGGTCGAAGACCTCATCGCCGGCGCGATGGGGCACGAGAAGGCGCGCTATGAACGGCGCCTGGCCTTCCTGGCCACGCTGGCCAGCAACGCGCCCTACGTCGGACTGTTCGGCACCGTGCTGGGCATCGTGCGGTCGTTTCGCGATCTCGCGGCCAACATGGCCGAGGCCAGCCAGGCGGTGATGGCCGGCATCGCCGAATCGCTGATCGCCACCGCGGTCGGCCTGCTGGTGGCCATTCCAGCCGTGGTCGCCTTCAACGTCTTCAAGGGGACCGTCAAGGAAGCGGTCACCGAAGGATCGTTGCTGGCGCGGGTCCTGCTGGCGCAGCTGAAAGCCGTTGAACCGGTCCGCAATCGCGAGGCGGCCGAGTAGGCCGCCCCCCGGAGGACGCCATGGGTTCCCTGGACGAAGCCAGCAGCGGCAACGACGACGACAGCCTGCTGGCGTCGATCAACATCATCCCCTTCGTCGACATCGTTCTGGTCTTGCTGATCATCTTCATGCTGACGTCGGCAACCATCGTGCGCTCCAGCCTGAAGGTCGAGCTGCCCAAGGCAGCCAGCGGCGGCTCGCACGTCGAGAGCACGTTGAACATCGTCTACACCCGCGACGACCGGTTGCAGGTGAACGGCCAGCCGGTGCCGTCGCTGGCGGCTGCCGCGGCGCGGGTTCGCCCGGCGGCCGCCGCCAACCCCAAGACCCAGGCGGTGATCGCCGCCGACAAGGGCGTCGCCTATGGACGGGTGGTCGAGCTGATTGATCTGGTGAAGGCAAACGGCATCGCCACCTTCGCACTGGACGTCGAGCGCGGTCCGGCACCGGTGGGGTCGGCCGGGGCTGCGGCGCCAGCCGCGCCAGCCGCGCCAACGACGACACCGACGCCCCCGCCGTGAGCCCAGCACGGCCACAGGCGCGCCCCCCGTTCGCCGAAAAGCGCCGGCTGCGCCGCGCCGCCTCGCGCGTGCTGATGCGGACGCGCACGCGCCAGGCGCTGACCGCCGAGCAACGGGCCTACGATCCGCTGGAACGCGAGCGCCGCTCGAAGGCGGTCAAGATCGCCGTCGCCGTCGGCGCGCTGCTGGGCGCGGCGGCCCTTCACGCCGGCGTGATCGGCGTCGGGCGTCTCATCGGCAATCAAGAAACCGGGCGACGCGAACGCATCGAGCAGGTGGTGCGGGTCGAGGTGCGCGAGCCACCACCGCCGCCACCACCGCCGGTCGAAGAGAAAAAGCCGGCGCCGCCGCCCGAGAAGCCGGTGCGTCCGCCACCGGTGAAGGTGGCCAAGCTGCCGCCGCCGCCCGAGACGCCCCCGCCCAAGTCGCCCCCGCGCGTGGTGGGACTGAACCTTGAATCAACGACCGAGGGCGGCAACGGCCCCGCCTTCGCCGTCGGCACCACGCGCGCCGGCGAGACCGCCCAGCGCGCCCAGGCGCCTGCGCAAGCGTCGCCAGAAGAAGCGCCACCGGTCACAGCGCCCACCACCGCAAAGAACGCCGTCGCCTCGCGCATCCCGGTGGCGGGAATCACGTACACGCAGCCGAAACTCCGGGGCGAGCGCAAGCAGCCGCCCTACCCCGAGACGCTGAAGACCCAGGGCATCGAGTCAGACGTCACGGTCATGGTGTCCATTGATGCGCAGGGCAAGGTCAGCAAGGTGAAGATCATCAGCGCGTCGCCCTACCCCGAATTCAACGAAACGGCCAAGGCCTCCGCCGCGCAGGAAGAGTTTGAACCGGCCACCCGTGCCGGCGTGGCCATCCCGTATCTGCTGACCTACACAATTCGCTTCCGCCTGGAGAGTCAATGAAACACCGGCTCGTCGCGTGTACCCCCGCCGTCGCCGTCGCCGTCGCCGTCAAGGGCGCCCTCCTTCTGGCGACGATCGCCGTCGCTGGCTGCGGCCCCGACTTCGCTCCGTATGATCGTCTGACCTCGCTGCGCATCCTGGCGGTGAAGAGCGAGCCGGTGGCGCCCGCGCCCGGCGACACGACCACGTTGTCCGCGCTGGTCTACACGCCCCCGCCGGCCGATCCTGCCGCGGTCTCCTACCAATGGTCGTGGTGCCCCTTCGTGGGGACCGCCTCGGCCGGTTACCCGTGCCTCATCACCGAAGATCAGATCCCCACCATGGGCGGCGTGCCGGTGCCGTTCGACCTTGGCACCAACGCGACGGCCACGCTGCCGCACAACTTCGATCCGCAGCTGCTGATGGCGATCTGCGACGGCATGCCCGGCTTCCCTCCGCCCCCCGACTGTCGGGAAGGCTTTCCGGTCATGGTGAGGGTCACCGTCCGCACCGACAGCGACGAGGTGACCGCCGTGCGCCCCCTCAAGCTGCTGCTGGCCGCGCCCTCTGCCGAGAACGTCAACACCAACCCCACCATCGACGGACTTCTGGCGACGGTCGCCGGCGAAGACAAACCGCTGGACTCCATGGTCGAGCTCCTGCGGCGCGCCGACAACCCCATCAAGGCGGTGGTGAAGCCGGAGATGGCTCAGACCTACGACGGCTTCGACGACGAGGGCAACCCGGCGCCGATGATCCGCGAGCGCCTTTACCTCAGCTGGTTCGTGGAGAGCGGCGATCTGAAATTCCCCCGCACCTCGTTCAACAGCACGACGACCACACCCTTTGAGGAGCTGCTGAAGAACACCTGGCGTCCGGCGACAACCAAGGACTACCCGCAGCACACCGCGACGCTTTACGTGATCCTGCGTGACAGCCGGGACGGCGTTGGGTGGCTGCCCATGCCTGGCACCACGGTCACTCTGGGGGCTGCGCCATGATCACCAGGGCCGCCCCCCACGCGGTTGTTCTTCTGTTCGTCGCGTTGGCGTGGGCGCCCAGTGCCGCCGCCCAGACCGCGCCCGAGCAAAGACAGATCGAGGCGACCAAGCTCAGCAAGGTCCCCAAGCTGAAAAAATCCGTCGAGGCCGAGTACCCGGCCGAGGCGCGCGACAAGGGGATCGAGGGCGAGGTGGCCCTGCTCATCGTCGTGGGCGCCGTCGGCAAGGTTCAATCTGTGGGCATCGCCGAGCCAGCCAATCCTCCCGGCATGGGCTTCGAAGAGGCGGCGGTGACGGCCGCGCAGCAGTTCGAATTCGAACCCGCCGAGGTCGACGGCAAACCGATCGCCGTCCAGATCAATTATCGGTTCAAATTCAAACCGCCCACCAAGGCGCCGCTGCCACCCGCGCCGGCGACGTCCGCCCCGCCGCCACCGACGGCCGGCGCGACGCCGCCACCCGCCCCGGCCAAGGAACCGGTGACGAACTTCAGCGGCCTGCTGCGCGAACGCGGCACGCGCCTGCCCCTGGCCGGCGTACTGGTCACCGTGTTCCGCGACGACGGCGAAAAGCCGCTCGGCTTTGAAGCGACCAGCGACGACAAGGGCGCCTTCCACTTCGTCGACCTCGGCAGCGGGCCGTGGAAGATCCTGATCGATCCGCCCGGGTACTATCCCTTTCGTACCACCGAGGAGATTCACCCCGGCGAAAAGACGCAGGTCACGTATTACGTCGAAAAAGGGACGTACAACCCCTTCGACCTCACGGTCACCGCCGTGCGCCCGCGCAAGGAGGTCAGCCGCACGGTCATCAGCGCGCAGGAGATCGACAAGATCCCAGGAACCGCCGGCGATCCGCTGACCGTCATCCAGAACTTCGCCGGCGTGGCCCGCGCCCCGCTGCTCAGCGGCCTCATCATCGTGCGCGGCTCGGCGCCCAACGATACGCGCGTCTTCGCCGACGGCGCCGAGATCCCTCTCGTCTATCACTTCGGCGGCCTGCGCAGCGTGATCCCCATCGGCCTCATGGACGGCCTCGAGTTCTATCCCGGCAATTTTTCACCGTCGTACGGGCGCGCCATCGGCGGCATCATCGACGTGCAGATCAAGAAGCTGGCGCCCAAGCGCGTCGGCGGGTACATCGACGTCAGCATCCTGGACAGCAGCCTCTATCTGGAGGTTCCGCTGGGCGACAAGGCCGCCGTCGCCGCCGCCGTCCGGCGCAGCTATCTGGACGTGCTGCTGAACGCCACCATCCCCAGCGATTCGACGGTGAACCTGATCACCGCCCCCCGCTATTACGACTATCAATTGCTGGCCAATTACCGCCCCACCCCCGCGCACGACATCCGCGCCTTCTTCATCGGCTCCGACGATCGCTTTGCCATCCTCTTCAAGAACCAGGGCGACCTGGGCACGCAGGTCAACAGCAACACCGCCTCGCTCTCCACCACGTTTTACCGTTCGCTGCTGACCTATCGCTGGATCCCCAGCGACCGCTTCGAGAACATGGCCCAGATCGCCCAGGGACGAAACCAGACCAGCTTCCGCGTCGGCCAGCTGGCCTTCGACATCAACCAGTACTCCAGCCAGATGCGCGACACCGCCCGCTTCAAGGCGGCGGCGTCGGCCACGTTCTCGCTGGGTGGCGACGTGATCTTCCAGAAGACGGACCTCCTGGTGCGCCTGCCGCGACCGCCCCAGGAGGGCGAGCCGCAGTCGATGCAGCTCGATATCTCCAACCTGATCGAGGAGCACCTGAACGGACAGGTGCAATGGCTGCCGGGCGCCTTCGCCGAGCTGGAGTGGAAACCCATCCCCGGGTTGCTGGTGCTGCCCGGCGTCCGCGTCGATCACTTCAGCAGCGTCAATGAGACCGTGGTGCAGCCCCGGGTGACGGCACGTTTTCAGGTCACGCCCAAACTCACCTTCAAGGCCGGCGCCGGCCGCTTTGCCCAGGAGCCGCAGCCCTGGGAATCCGACAGCAAGTTCGGCAACACCGCGCTGAAGACCGAACGCGCCTGGCACTACTCGGCCGGCGTCGAATACAAACCGCGCCCCTATCTGACCGTCGACGCCACCGGGTTCTACAAAGATCTTCAAAACATGGTCAGCACCACCAACGCGGTGATCGTCCAGGACGGCATGACCAGGCCGCTGGTCTATGACAACAACGGCGTCGGCCGCGTCATCGGCCTCGAGCTGGTGGCGCGTCACGATTTCACGCACAACTTCACCGGGTGGCTGGCCTATACCCTGTCGCGTTCAGAGCGGCGCGATTCGGGAAAGACCGACTATCGGCTGTTCGATTATGACCAGACCCACATTCTGGCCGTGCTGGGGTCGTACCAGCTGCCGCGCAACTGGATCGTGGGTGGCCGCTTTCGCTATGTCTCGGGAAACCCCATCACGCCTGTCGTCGGGTCGGTGGTGAACGCCAGCAGCGACCAGTACAGCCCGGTCTTCGGACAGGTGAACAGCGCCCGCCTGGGGGCGTTTCACCAGCTGGATCTGCGCATCGACAAGAAGTGGGTCTACCCGCGCTGGATCCTGGACGTCTATCTCGACTTACAAAACGTTTACAACCGGTCAAACCCCGAGGGCATCACCTACAACTACAACTTCACCCAGTCCAAGCCGCAGCAGGGGTTGCCCATCCTGCCGATCCTGGGCATCCGGGGGGAGTTCTGATGGGCCGGGCGCTGTGGGGCGCGGCACTGCTGGGCCTGTTGACGCTGGCCGGCGGCGGGCGCGCCGTCGCTCAAGAGCTGGAGCCGCCGGCGCCGCGCCAGGGCTATTTCCTGTCCCTGGGCGTATACGGCGCCAGCACCACGGCCCACGAGAAAGGTGCCTGGGTGGGACCCTGGGTGGGCGCCGGCGGCGCGGTCCGGGTCGGCGAGCTGATCACCCGTCGCTTTGGGTTGGGACTGACGATCGAGGGGAGCGCGACCCGCGGCGACGGACAGAAGGCCAGCGTGCTGGCGCTGGGCGCCGAGGCCAGCTTTGCCGTGGTTGGGAACCTGGCATTGCGGGGCGGCCTGGGAATCGCTTCGATGGGTCTGCATGACCCGCGCGATCCCTTCGAATCCAGCACCCGCGGCGTCACCGGCGCGCGGTTCGCCGCCGGTATCAGCTATGACTGGTTCGTCAAAAGGAAACGCCTCAGCGGCGGTTACGCACTGACCCCCAGCGTGCAGGTGCGGTATGTCCCTGGCGACGACACTTACGGATTTTATACATTGGTCGGCGTCGAGCTGACCTACTGGACCGGCCTGCCGCCCCGGCAGCTGGCCTTGCCGGCGTCAGAAGCCTGGCGCAAATAGCGCAACAGGCGACGATCAGCCAGCGCCCACGGCGGCGATGATCCGGCGGCGCATGGCCTCGTCCGGCAGCGCCCCCCGCCCCGCCTGGATGTTGTCGGCCAGGTGGTGCGGGTTGCTGGTGGCGGGGATGGGACAGGTCACGGCAGGGTGACCGAGAATGAACTTCAGAAATATCTGCGCCCAGCTGGTGCACCCCAGCTCGGCCGCGAAACCCGGCAACGGTTTGCCGCGGACGTCCTGAAACAGCGTGCCCGCCTCGAACGGTCGCATGACGATCACCGCCGTCGCGTGCTCCGCCGCCGCCGGCAACAGCCGCTCCTCGGCCTTGCGCACACCGATTGAATACGGCAGCTGGACGAAGTCGACCGCCTCGGTCTTGATGATCTGCTCCAGCTCGGCAAACGCGCCCAGGTCATAGTGCGTGACGCCGATATAGCGGACGCGCCCTGACGCCTTCCAGGTCCGCAAGGTGGCAAGGTGCGTGCGCCAGTCCTGAAGGTTGTGGATCTGCATCAGGTCCATCGGCTGGCGTTGCATACGGGCCATCGACGCGCGCATCTGCTCTTCGCCGCGCTGCTGCCCCGTGGTCCAGACCTTGGTCGCCAGAAAAGGGCGCTGGGCGCCGGCGGCCCGCGGGCCCAGGCCGGTCAGCAGATCGCCCACCACCGATTCGGCCCGACCGTACATGGGCGAGGAATCAATCAGCCTGCCTCCGGCGGCCAGAAATGCCGCCAGCACCTCGCTCAGCGGCGCGCGCTCGGCCGCCGTGTCGCCCACGTCAAAGGTCTGCCAGGTGCCCAGACCAATCACCGGAAGCGCCTCGCCCGACCGAGGGATCTTGCGCGTCAACATTGTCGCCGCCATCGCCGTTGCAGCCCCTTTCTCAGCACCGACCGCCCGTTGCGCCCCGCGTGCGGCAACCCATCCCAGGGGTCCCCCGGAAGCCCACCTCAGCCACTCTCGACGGCGCAACGGTTGAGCCATGCCGGGAATTTATCCACGTTTTTGCCCGGTCAGATCTTTTTCACGCATGGGCCGTCTACCACGGCATGGCTGGAAACGGATTCCGGCCGCTGACCAAGGAGACCGAGATGAGAATTCGTGGCGCGCTGAGCTATCTACCGGGAGTGGCTTCGATCATGATCGCCGGGGTGGCATGCGCCGCGCCCGGGCTTCCAGACACACGGCTGGCGCTGCGCGACCGCGCGGCCGACTATCAGATGGAGGTGCTGGTCGACGGCGTCCCGGCACCGACGTTTCATCAGGGCGGCGAGACCTTCGTGATGGGACAGCTGGGCCAGCGCTATACGCTGCGCATTCACAACAACTCGTCACGCCGGATCGAGGCGGTGGTCTCCGTCGACGGACGCGACGCCGTCGACGGAAAATCGGCCGACTATCGCAGCAAGCGCGGGTATCTGGTCCCGGCCTGGGGTCAGGTGGACATCGACGGCTGGCGCCTGTCGCGCTGGCAAGCGGCCGCCTTCCGGTTCTCGGCCGTCGAGGATTCCTATGCCGCCCGCGTCGGCGCTCCACGCGACGTGGGCGTCATCGGCGCCGCCATCTTCACCGAACGGTACGTGCCACCGCCGCCCCCGCGTGTGCTGGAGCTGCCGGCGCCGCGCGCTGATCGGGCGGACGATTACGGTGCGCCCGAGGAGTTGCGATCGTCCGACCAGGCGACCAAGCGCGGTCGGTCCAGCAATGAATCGGCGGCGGCCGGCGCGCCGGCCCCGTCCGCGACCCCTCACGCCAGTCGCGCGCCCCAGCCTCGCTCGGGTCTGGGCACCGAGTTCGGCGAGGCGGTGGCGTCGTCCATCCAGGAGGTCGCCTTCGTGCGCGCCAGCGCCTACCGGCCCACGACGATCCTGGGCATCCGCTACAACGATCGCGCCGGCCTCCTGGCCATGGGGATCGACGTCGACCACCTGTCCTGCGGATATCCGGGTTGCGATCCGGAGGTGGCGTTGCGCCGATCAGCGCGGCCGTTCCCGGTGGTCGATCGGCGGTTTGCGGCGCCGCCGGCGGGGTGGTCGGGTGGGTGCTGCCAGCAGCGGTAAGCGGTTCGTGGGGGGTGGCGGTGGGGCGCGCACCGGGGAGATTGCAGAGACAGCAGGCGGCGCGGGACGTGAGGCGGGGCTCCATTCGCTCCGTCGGGGGGGCGGCAGGTGTGGGGTTCCCTCCCGTGCTCAAACACCGAACGGCGCGCGCGCCTTATGGGTTTGCTTGGAGCGGCGACGTACTGCGCGCCTGCGAACTGCGCGC
>JAXDMH010000001.1:0-6173 GCA_034666225.1 Myxococcales bacterium | reverse complement strand
GCCGTCAGCCCTCCGTGGATCCGTCGCGCGTCTTCATCGTCGGTCACGGCCTGGGTGGCCTGGCCGCCGTCGCCAGCGCGCGCCGCGCGGGAGACATCGCCGGCCTGGTGCTGGTCGGCGTGCCGGCGCGGCCGCTGCTGTACGTGACCCTGGAACGCCTGCGCGATCGCGAACCCGAGGACGACGTCATGACCCAGGCGACGGTCGATGCTCAGTCGATCATCGACGGCACGGCGCCGCGCGATGCGCAGATCCTGGGCGCTCCCGCGGCCTTCTGGTACGACCTGGCAAAGCGCGACACCTTCGAAGAGCTGCGCGCCCTGCGGCGTCCGGTGCTGCTGCTGCGCGGAGAGACCGACACCTACGCCACCGCCATCGATCAACAACGCTGGCTGCAAGAGCTGGCCGGCGTGCCGGTCCGCGCCGAAGGGATCCCGCTGGTCGATCATTTCTTGATGACACCGATGACGCGCAACCTGGCCCCGTCAGAAGCCGAGGCCGGCGCGGGACCTCGGGTGCCAGAGTACCTGCTGGATATGGTGGCGGATTTTGTCGCCAAGGCGCCGGACCGGACGACCAAGCGAGCCAGGTAGCACCAAAAACGCGAAAAAAAGTCGGTGGCCCTGTCGATTTCGCCCTGGCTCGTTCGTCGTCACGGTGCAACCAGAGAACAATCACCCCCGACAAAGGAGACCGTCATGCGTTTCATCAGCCTTTTCACGCACGAGAAGAAGAACAACGTCCCCCCCACCCAGGCCGAGATGGCCACCATGGGCAAGCTGATCGAGGACGGGATGAAGGACGGTTGGCTGATCGCCACCGAGGGCGTGCAGTTCGGAGGGACAGGCGTGCGCGTCCACAAGGCCGAGGGCGCCGACATCACCGTCACCGACGGGCCGTTCACCGAGTCCAAGGAGGTCATCGGTGGCTACGCCCTGCTGCGCGCGGGATCGAAGGCCGAGGTCGTCGAGCTGTGCCGCAAGTTCCTGAAGGTGGTCGGCCAGGGTACCTGCGAGGTCCACGAGCTGTTCGAGCAGCCCGCAGCAGGCGGTCGCTAAGCTCAGCGAGGGGTATGAAGCTCGATCGGCAGAATTCGCGCGTAAGAGCGAAAGTCGCCATCGGTGGTCAGGATCGGCATCGCGCGGCGGGCGGCGGCGGCGCAGATCAGGAAATCGATGGACGATCCCTGGACGCCTCGCGTGCGACAGCGGTTGAAAAACGCGGCCGCCTCCTCGTGGTCCTCGATGCCCAGTTCGACATCGGGAAAGGCACGAAGGTGCGTCCGCAGCATCTCAAACTGTTCGGTGCTTCGGACGCCAGAAAGCAGTTCCTGCCGAATGAGTCCCAGGATGGATGCACGACCCTCACGGATCAGTTCACTGAGTTCGACCACACAAGCATGGGATGGTGGCCGCGATCGGCGCAGCGCCAGCGACCACACGGTGTCTCGACCAAAACATTCACGAACGACGACGAGCCCGCTTGTAGTCGAACTTCTTATCGAATTCGACCTTGCCGAATAGGTCGACGATTCGAGCCTGTTTTCGTCGCTGCACATACTCTTCCAGTGCTTCGGTGACCGTGGCTTTTTTGGTGGCATGACCACCCACGCGAAGCGCCTCGGTCAGAAGCTGATCATCAATCGCCAGGTTGGTCGCCATGTGTCTTAGTCTACACATGACACGACACAGCTCAACGCTCCGGTGCGCCACCCCAAGCAGAGCTGCCAGACCGGCTAGATAACCAGCGGGTACCGCGCGTCCCCCGGCATCCGCCCGTCGATCGTCAGCACCTTCAGGTCGGGCGACGAGAAACCTTCGCGCACGTAACCCAGCCCGCCCTCCAGCGCGGCCACCACCCGCAGCAGCAAGCTGACCGAGTCGATGGTCCGGGGCGGTGAATCGCCGCCGCGGATCCTCTGGTCGACCCAGAAGCGGCCCACTTCGTCGGGGGTCATGCCGAACAGGACGCGGTCAAAACCGCTGCGGTCGAAGGTGCCGATCGGGTGATTGAAGGGGATGACTTTCAGGCCGGCGACGGGGATGTGCCTGCCGCGATAAAGCTGGCGTAGTTCGGGAATCGAGATGTCGCGGATGGCGTTGGCTTTGGCGGTGACGATGTTCAGAACCACGGCGCCTTGCGCGAACGCGAACGAGCCGGAGCGGCCGCCGCCCATCATCATCAGAGCGCCTGCACTGCCCAGCCCGCCCAGCATGCGGCGACGCGACAGGCGTCTCATCAGAAGGCCACCGCCAGCTGAGTCAGGATGCGCCTCAGCGTGCCGCGGATCGGTTGCGCAGAGTCGGGGCCGATCTGACTCGTGTTGTACTGCAGCTTGATGACCACAGTGGGTTTTGGCCGGATGTTCAGGCCCACGCTCTCCGACGTGGCGGGCGGCACGAACGGCTGGCTGGCAAAGTTGTAACCCTCCAGGGTCACGAACGGCATGACGCCCAGCCAGGGGAAACGGTAACCGGCCAGCACGTAGAAGCCGCGCTCGCGATAGTCGGCGAAGATGAGGCCGTTCTGTTGCAGGCGATAGCCGTTGGTGAAGACGACCTCGTGCTGCATCACCTCGCCCTGCACCAGCAGGCCCTTGTGCTCCCAGCGCGCGTCGGCGGCGATGGACTGTTCTCGATACTGCACGGTGAGAGGGTTGATGCTGGTCAGCTGAGGCGCGCGCCCTGGCGCCGTCGACACGCCGTACTCGCGATTGCGGCTGGAGTAGGTGCCCTTGTACGCGGACGCGCCCAGGGTCAGCGAACCGTGTGCGGTATTGGTCCAGTAAAGGCGCCCGCCCAGGCCTTTGTTGTTGTCCAGGTCGGCGTAGGCGTCCGACGGCCCGCGGCCGTTGGACACTGTCGCGAAATAGCCGAACTGATTGTTCGCCCCCGCCCATTCCCCGGACACCTGGATGCCGGTCTGCCGCGTGGGGAACAGCCCCTCGCCGATGATGTATGGACGAAACACGCCGATCACCGTCGGCGAGCCGTGGTCGACGTTCCAGATCCCGACCGGCGTCAGCCATTGCCCGAAACGAAATGACAGCAGCGGATGCGGCGTAAAGTCGATCTGTACGCGCTGGATCTGCACGCCGCCCCAGCTGAGCAGGCGCATGTCATCGGCGTAATCCAGCACGCCGGCGTCGTAAGGCGCCACCTGCTGTCCGCCGTTGGTGGGAAAGTTCGTGCCGCCGGCCGGCAGATACAGAAACCGGACCTCGGCCAGCATGTGCCAGTTTTCGGCGAGCGCGGCGTTCAGATACAGGTTCAGGTTGCCGATCGAGAAGGACGGAAACTGGTAGGAGATCTTCGATTCGGTGTCGTCGCGCTTGGACAGGTTCGCGATGAAGGCGAAATCGGCGAAGCCGGACAGTTCCAGCTTTGGGTATGTGGCGGCGGCCGCTGCTTCGGATTCGCCGGCGTTCGCGCCGTAAAACGCGGCGTCGTCTGTTGACCTGGGGGTTGTGCGTGGGGGGACCGCGAGGATCGCGCCGGTGCCGCTGGCAGGCGTCGGATTGGGATCGGGCAGCAGTGGTTGCACGGGCGCGCCCGCCGGTGGTGGCGACGCGGTATCCGCGCCTTGGCCCGCGGTCGCGGTCGCGGCGGCGGGCGTTCCTTCGGATGGTGCGGGCGGCGCCACGGTACGCGCCGGCTCGGCGGCCTTTGCCGGGGCCCCGACCGTCAACGCGCCGCCGAGGACGAGCAGGGCGACCAGGCTGGCTCGGCGTCGTTTCATGGTGCCGGCGCCGTCGGGCACTTCCCCTCCGGAACACACAAGGTCATGTTCAAACCCAGCGGGCGAACGTCGCAGCAACTGGACCCTTCCGAACAGGCGACCGGGTTGTCGACCCCGCATCCCGTGACGATGCACGTGTGCAGAATGACCGTCTCGCAATAGTTCGCATCCTTGCCGACGCAGTCGTCGCTGGTCGTGCAGGGATCACCCATCCCGACCGCCGCGCTCTTGCAGGTGGCGGGCGTGGCCGTGGTGTCGCAAACGAAACCGTGCGGGCAATCGGCGTTGCCGGTGCACGTGGTCGTGCAATAGCCGACGCCAGGACCCCGGCTGCGGCAGGTCGGAAACTTTGGATCCATGCAGGCGCTGGGCGCCGCGGGATCACAGCCGGTCCCCGGCCCGCCTGGCAGGCACTGGCCGCCGGTGGCCGGGCGCGTGTAGCCCATGCTGCAGACGCAGACGCCGCTTTGCCAGGTTTCGTGCGGGCCGCAGGGAACGCAGAACTGACCCTGCAGGACGAAACCGTCGTCGCAGGCGCAGGTCGAGTTGTCGCTGAGGTGCTGGCTGGGGCCGCAGCGCTGATTCGGATCGTAGATACAGGCCGCCGCCAGCAGTGCGACGGCAGCAATGCCGCCAATCGCCCGCCCCAGAGTGCGAATCAGGTGGTGAGACAGAAGTCGCAGGCCGCCACTCTAACGCGCCTGCTCGCAGCTGAAAAGTTTCTACTCTTCGATGCGCACGGCCGAGTAGTCGGGATGCCCCGGACAGCTGGGCGGGTGCAGCTTGCGCAGCTCCAGGCGAAAGCGGCGGGCGGCGGGGACGCGCTGGCGCAGGGCCGCGATCATGCGGCGGGCCAGTGACTCCAGCAGGCGGTGCGGCTCGCCGACGCCGATGCTGACGATGGCGTCGGCCAGGGTGGTGTAGTCGACGGTGTCGGCCAGGCGATCGCTGGTCTCGCCGGCGGTGCTGTCGAAATCGGCTTCGACGTCGACCTCGAACTTGCGCGTGCTCTTGCGCTCCATGGCGGTGGCGCCGTGGCGTCCTTCAAAGCCGACACGGTTCAGTTTGATGGTCAGCACGACAGATCCGCGGTGGGCGTTGTCAGCCGACGTTTCCGACGCCGCGGGCGTCGTCGGCGCTGGCCGCTTCCTCGGCTTCCGCTTCGGCGTCCTTGCGCAGCTTGCGCTTGATGATCTCGCGCTTGACCGGACCGACCTGGTCGATCAGCAGGCGCCCGTTCAGGTGGTCGGTCTCGTGTTGCAGGGCGCGCGCAAGAAGGTCCGCCCCTTCCTTCTCGAAAGGGTTGCCCTCGATGTCCAGGGCGCGCACCTTGGCCCGCAGGCCGCGTTTGACGGGCACGTAGATGCCGGGGAACGACAGGCAGCCCTCGTCGCCGGTCTGCGACTCGGGCGAGATCTCCACGATTGCAGGGTTGATGAAGACCTGAGGCGGCGAGCCCTCGGCGCCGCCCGCCACCTCGCCGTCGACGATGAACAGGCGCAACGGCGCGCCCACCTGGATGGCGGCCAGACCGGCGCCATTGGACGCGTACATGGTCTCGGCCATGTCGGTGACCAGCTGGCGGAGGTCTTCGTCGAACGCTGTCACCTCGGCCGACGTTTGACGAAGGCGGTTATCTGGGAAGCGGAGAATCTGCCGGAGCGCCATGACCGATTAGGATGACATTCCGAAGATTGCGAAGCAAGGTCGCGCCCCTAGCGGCCTCCGCACAAATCGGGGGCGCGAAATCGGCCCGGCCACAGACGCTGGCGGCCTCTGCCTTGCATAGATCCCCGGTTTGACAAACCACAATGCCCTCCGTAACTTGCCGCCCCTGAGCCCATCAAAGTAAGCACATTCATGACAATGACGAACAAGCTCACCCGTTACGCCGAGGCTGATATCCCGACGGCGCACGGGCCGTTTCGGGTCTATGTCTACCGGGCTCCGGACGCCACCGGGCCGGCCGCTGAAGAGCACGTCGCCATCGTGCGCGGCAACGTCGCCGGCGGCAGCAACATCTTGTGCCGCGTCCATTCGGAATGCTGGACGTCAGAGGTGATCGGTTCGCTGAAGTGCGACTGCCGCGAGCAGCTGGACGTCGCGCTGGAACGGGTGGCCGCCGAAGGAACCGGCGTGGTCATCTACCTGCGCCAGGAAGGGCGCGGCATAGGGCTGGCGAATAAGTTGAGAGCCTACAATCTACAGGAACAGGGATACGATACGGTTGATGCCAATCTCTTGCTCGGATACGGCGCGGACGAGCGCGACTACACGACCGCCGCGCTCATCCTCAAGCACCTGGGCGTTCATTCCGTGCGCTTGCTCACTAATAACCCTGTGAAGATTGAAAGCCTTGAGCTTTCAGATATCAAAGTGACGGAGCGCATCCCGCTGCCATCGCATGTGACTGCCGAAAACGCTGCGTACCTTTT